>CAZTMO010000085.1:0-1086 GCA_964615105.1 uncultured Thermoleophilia bacterium | reverse complement strand
CACCCCGGCCTTGCGGCGGTCATGGTCCGCGCGCTGGCGCCGCGCTTCGCGCGGCCCGAGCGCGCGGCGATCGGCGCCCTCATGCAGGTCGACTGGAACGCCTGCGACTTCTCGCTCAGCACCATGGAGGAGTTCGCCGCCGAGATGCGCGACTACCGCACGGAGGCGTTACGCGACGGGCGCTGGGAGGCCGTGCCCTCGCGCGCCGCGACGCGGTCCTTCGACTTCGGGCTCCCGTGGGGCCGGCGGCCCGGCTTCCTGATGTCGCTGGAGGAGATACGCCGCTTGCCGCAGGCCGTCCCCTCCCTGCGTTCCTGCGGCTTCTACGTCGCCGGCTTCAACCCGGTCGTCGACTACGTGGTGATGCCGGCCGGCATGGCGGTGATGAAGGCCGCCCCCGGCGCGCTCGGGCGGCCCTACACGCGCCTTCTCGTCTGGTCGCTGCAGCGCTTCGGCCACCCGCCGTTCGGCTGCGTCTGTCAGGCCGAGGTGAGCGGGCAGGCCGAGGTGAGCGGGCAGGCCGAGGTGAGCGGACAGGCCGAGGTGGGCGGGCGGACCGGCGGCGGCCCCGGCGAGCTCGGCTTGCGTGTCACCCACCCCGACGGCTACGGGCTCACGGCCGCCGCGGCGGCCGCCTGCCTGCTGCAGTACCTCGACGGCTCGCTGTGCGCTCCCGGCCTGCACCTGCAGGCGCTGGCCGTCGAGCCGGCGCGCTTCTTGCGCGACCTGCATGCGATGGGCGCGGGGCTCGCGGGGCGCGGCGTCGACGTCGCCGATCTCGTCGCGCCGCGCTGACGGCGCGTGCCGCCGACGTGGCCGACGCCCTCGCGCCGCGCTGAGCGCGTCCCTCTCACGTCAGTCACGCCAGGCGCGTGGTCTCGCGCACCGAGTGGTACACGTTGAATCCATCGACGACGAAGCGCACGCGCGTTGACATTGTCCCCCAGAAGGAAGCAACCCCCGGGATCGCGACCCCGGGGGGACCAAGAAGCCGCAGCCTCGCTGGCGATGATCGACTCCCACGGCGCCATCTGTCGACACCGGGTGAAAACTGAGCACCTATCGCCGGTCCAAAACTGAGCACCC
>CAZTMO010000084.1:0-7785 GCA_964615105.1 uncultured Thermoleophilia bacterium | reverse complement strand
GCACGAGTTCGGCGACCTGCTCTTCGCCGTCGTGAACGTCGCCCGCCTCGCCAAGGTCGACCCCGAGCTCGCCCTGCGCGAGGCGGCGCGGCGCTTCGCCCGCCGCGTCTGCACCGCGGCGACGATCGCCGAACGCGAGGGTCGCGACTGGACTGCGCTAGGATTGGACGAGCAGGAGCGGTACTACCGGCAGGCGAAGTCCCAGGAGGGATCCTCATGACCGTCATCGTCGATGTCACCGCAAGGCAGATCCTCGACTCGCGCGGCAACCCGACGATCGAGGTCGAGGTCGAGCTCGAGTCCGGCGCCGTGGGACGCGCCGCCGTCCCGTCGGGCGCGTCCACCGGCGAGTACGAGGCGGTCGAACTGCGCGACGAGGGCGGCGAGTACCTCGGCAAAGGCGTGCGCATCGCCGTCGACAACGTCAACACGACGATCGCCGAGGAGGTCGTCGGCTACGACGCGACCGACCAGCGGATCGTCGACCAGGTCCTCATCGAGCTCGACGGCACGACCAACAAGGCGAGGCTCGGCGCCAATGCGACGCTGGGCGTCTCACTGGCCACGGCGTACGCCGCCGCGGCGGCTCTCGAGCTTCCGCTGTACCAGTACATCGGCGGCTGCAACGCCTTCACGCTGCCCGTCCCGATGATGAACATCATGAACGGCGGCAAGCACGCCGACAACAACGTCGACCTGCAGGAGTTCATGATCATGCCGGTCGGCGCCGAACGCTTCGAGGAGGCGCTGCGCATCTGCGCCGAGGTCTACCACGGGCTCAAGAGCGTCCTGCGCACGCGGGGGCTGAGCACCGCGGTCGGCGACGAGGGCGGCTTCGCCCCCGATCTCGGCTCCAACGAAGAGGCGATCGAGGTGATCATGGAGGCTGTCGACGCCGCCGGCTACGAGCCCGGCAGGGACGTGATGCTCGCCCTCGACCCCGCGGCCTCCAGCTTCTTCGACAAGGGCGTGTACGTCCTCGCCGGCGAGGGCCGCAGCCTGACCTCGGCCGAGATGGTCGACTACTACGCCGCTCTGGTCGACAAGTACCCGATCGTCAGCATCGAAGACGGCCTCGCGGAGGACGACTGGGAAGGCTTCAAGCTCATGACCGACAGGCTCGGCGACCGTCTGCAGGTGGTCGGCGACGACCTCTTCGTCACCAATACGCAGCGCCTCGCCGAGGGCATCGCCCGTGGCAGCGCCAACAGCATTCTCATCAAGCTGAACCAGATCGGCACGCTGAGCGAGACCCTGGACGCGATCGAGATGGCCAAGCGCGCCGGGTGGACGGCGGTCTGCTCCCACCGCTCCGGCGAGACCGAGGACACGACGCTCGCCGACCTCGCCGTGGCGACGAACGCCGGCCAGATCAAGAGCGGCGCCCCGGCGCGGACCGACCGCGTCGCCAAGTACAACCAGCTCCTGCGTATCGAGGAGATGCTCGGCGAGGCGGCCCGCTACCCGGGCCTGGAGGCGTTCTACAATCTGAAGCGATAGGCCGAAGGGCGAGGCGGGCACCCTGCGGCAGGATTCGGGCCCCGGAGGATCCACCAGCATGTACTGTCCCGACTGCGGAACCGACGTCGGCGAAGCGAAGTTCTGCCCCGAATGCGGCGCCGACCTCGGCGCGTATCGTGAAGCGAAGGCCGCCGGCGCCGGCGACGAGGGCCCCAACGCCGCGACCCGGCAGGGCGGCAGAGCCGGCGGCGACACGGGCTCGGCGCCGTCCGGCTCGCTCGGTCCCCAGCCGCGCGACGAGCGGTCGCGCGGCCCGTCCGCGCGTCTGATCTGGATCCTGGTGGGGGTCGTCGCCGCGGTCGTCGCCGGCGTCGTCCTCTTCTCCCAGTTCGCCACCGAGGGTGTGGTCAGCACGGGGGAGACCGGCGCGGGCGGCGGCACGCCCGCGGCGACGCCCGCGCCGGTCAAGCCCGACCTCAGCGGCCCGTACGCCGCGCTCGTCAAACGTGCGAACGGGTTGTACGACAAGGGCAAGGCCCTCTTCGACCAGAGCAAGATCGACGAGGGCGCTGCCTACTTCGCCGCCGCCGCCAAGGTGTACGAGGCGGCGTGGAAGAAGCGCAGCGGTGACCCCGCGGTGGGTACAGACTGGGCCGTGGCCCTCTTCTACAGCGGGGACATGGAGGGCGCCGTCGACCGGGTGACCGCCGTCCTCGAGAAGGAGCCGGAGTTCCAGAAGGGCTGGCTCAACAAGGGCATCTTTCTCACCCACCTGGGGCGGATGCAGAGCGGCGAGCAGGCCGGCGTCCTCTACGACGAGGCGCGCCAGGCGTTCGTCAGGGCGGTGGCGATCGACCCCGACTCGGACGCCGGCAAGAGCGCCGACGCGTTCCTGTCGGAGCTCCCGAAGTGAGGCCGTGAAGGGACGTCCCGCCGGCAGGCCGAGCGCGGCGCGCGCTGTGCGACGGACGAAGATCGTCGCCACGCTGGGACCGGCGAGCGCGGGTCCCGGCGTCGTCACGGCGATGGTGGAGGCGGGCATGGACGTCGCCCGCGTCAACCTGTCGCACGGGCGCCCCGACGAGCACCGTGCCGCCATCGCCGCGGTGAGGGCCGCGGCCGACGTCGCCGGGCGCGAGATCGCCGTGATGATCGATCTCCCGGGACCGAAGCTGCGCCTGGGCGAGCTGCCGGTACCGGTCGCCCTGACCTTCAAGCAGAGGTTGAGACTTGCCGGTGCCGACGTCGCCGAAAGTGCCGCGCCACCAGCCCTCGTCCTGCCCGTCACCTTCCCAGAGCTCCTGGGCCACCTTGTGCCCGGCGAGCGCGTCCTCGTCGACGACGGCGCCGTGGAGATGATCGTGCTGCAAGGCGGCTCGGAGTGCGTCAGGGCGGGCGGCGCGGCGGGCGAGAGCGGATCCGCGCCGCTGCTCGAGGTCGTCGTCCCCGGCACGGTGTCGTCAGGCAAGGGCGTCAATCTCCCCGATACGTCACTCCCCGTCCCGTCGCTGACGGCGCGCGACGAGGAGCTGCTGCGCTTCGGTCTCGCCGAGGACGTCGACCTCGTCGCGCTGTCGTTCGTGCGCGGCGCCGGCGACGTGCGCCGCCTCAAGGAGCTCATCGCGGCAGCGGGCGGCGAACAGCTCGTCGTCGCCAAGATCGAGAAGCGCGAGGCCTTGGCGGCGGTCGCCGAGATCCTCGCCGCCGCCGATGCCGTGATGGTCGCGCGCGGCGACCTGGGCGTCGAGATCCCGCCGGCCGAGGTCCCGCTCTGGCAGAAGCGCGTCGTGGGACTCGCCCGGGCATGCGGCAAGCCGGTGGTCACGGCGACCCAGATGCTGCAGTCGATGGTCGCCGCGCCCCGGCCGACGCGCGCCGAGGCGAGCGACGTCGCGAATGCGATCCTCGACTCGACCGACGCGGTGATGCTCTCGGGAGAGACGGCCGTCGGCGCCTATCCCGTCGAGGCCGTCCGCACCATGGCCGAGATCGCTGTCGCGGTCGAGAAGGAGATCATCGCCGGGACGGCGCCCGACCGACCGCCGCCCGGACCGGAGCAGCCGGCATCCGCGGCGGAGTCGCCATTCCCCGGACTGGCTCCGCCGCAGTCCGGGGCGGCGTGCGCCGCGACGGCGCCAGGACGGGTGGCCGACGCGATCAGCTCTGGCGCCTGCGACGTGGCGCGCAAGGTCGGCGCCGCGGCGATCGTCACGGCGACGGTCTCCGGCGCCATGGGGCGGGCCGTGGCCCGCCACCGGCCGCCACAGCCGGTCGTCGCTCTGACCCCACGACGTCGCACGGCGCGCCAGCTCGCCCTGAGCTGGGGCGTCGTCCCCTTCTGCGGCGAGCCTGCCCACGAGCTCGACGACCTCATGGACGAGGCGGCGGCGCGCGTGTGCGATGCTGGTCTGGCGGCGCCGGGCGACGTCATCGTCATCACGTGCGGCATGCACGTCTTCGAGTCGGGTGGCACCAACCTCATCAAGGCTCACACCATCGGCTGACGGCAGGGGCCCACGCGGACGCCGCGAATCTAGACGGGCGACCGGAGACGGGCGCGCGTCGGCGCGCGCTCACGGACGGAAGGATCGACGTGGCGGACGCGACGACGGTGGGTACGAGCGGCGGGGGGCGGCGCACGGGGGAGCGCAGCGTCCCGGCACGGAGCGCTCCCGCCCGCCGCCCGGCGCGCCGCACGCCGCAGCGGCCCTCCTTCAGCCTCCGCCCGGGGCGTCTCATCGTGCTCGTCCTCCTGCTCGCGGCCGTCGCTCTCTACACGGGACCCCTGCGTGACTATTTCGCCCAGCAGGACCGTCATCAGGAGGCGGTCGCCGCCCTCGACGCGGCCCGGGAACAGAACGCGGCGCTCGAGGCGCAGGCGCGGCGGCTGAGCACGAAGAGCTACATCGCCCAGCGGGCGCGCGAGGACAGCCTGCTCGTCCCGCCCGGGACCCAGGCGTTCGTCGTCAAAGGGCTGCCGGGCGAAGGCGAGCCGGACCACCTGACACTGCCGGACGAGGCGCCGCGGACGCAGTCGGTCACGGTGCTCGAGCGCATCGAGGACCTCTGGCGCACGCTGCTGGACTGAGACCCGGGCCGCTCCACGGCACGCGGGTCCGGCGTGTACGTGCGCGCTCGCGTCGATCTCCACGACACGTCCGATCGCCTGCTACTCTGAGCAGGCGATGACGAAGCCATTCTCACCACGGCGACGGCTGGTCGACGGTGACGACCTCGCGGTCGTCGCCGGCCAGCTCGGCCGTCGCCCGCATCCCATGAGCCGCGTCGTGCGCCGCTGTCCCTTCGGCTGCCCTGCCGTGGTCGAGACCCTGCCGGCCGACGAGGCCGGGCGGCCTTTCCCGACGCTGTTCTACGCGACGTGCCCGACACTCGTCGCGGCGGTCGCCGCCCTTGAGAGCGCGGGCGGCGTACGGCGCTTCGAGCAGCGCGTCCGTGACGACCCGGCGCTGGCGCGCGCCGTCGCCGCGGCGACGCGGCAGACGCGCCGCCGCCGCCGCGCTCTCGTCGCCGCATACGGGCTCGTGCTCGCCGACGGCGGCGTCTCGCTGTACACGGGCATCGGCGGCGTCGCCGACCCGTGCGCGCTCAAGTGCCTCCACGCGCACGCCGCCTGCGCCTTGGCACGCCCCCCGCGGCTCGGCCGGGTACAGCCGAGCTCGGGGTACGCGCTCGGAGAGGCGATCCTCGTGGAGGCCGGCGAGCTCTGGTGCGGCGACGGGCGTTGTACGCGATGGGCGGACGGCCGGGCGGGCACGCGCGCCCGATATGCGCGTGACGTGATCAGTCCGGCGGCGCCGGCGTGGATCGGCGACTTGTGAAGCTCGCCGTCATCGACCTTGGGACGAACACCTGCCGGCTGTTGCTCGGCGAGGTCGAGGGCGGCGCGATCGTGCGTCGCGACGTACGCGAGACCCACGTCGTGCGGCTCGGGCAGAGCGTCGACCGCTACGGGCGGCTGAACGGCGAGGCGGCGGCGCGCACGCGCCGCCGCCTCGCCGACTACGCGGCCCGCGCCGACGCCTACGCGCCCAAGCGCCGTCTTCTCGTCGCGACCAGCGCCCTGCGCGATGCCGCCGACGGCTCCGCGTTCCTCGCCGCCGTCGAACGCGACCTCGGTCTGCCGTTCCGCATCATCGGCGGCGAGGAAGAGGCGCGGCTCGCCTTTCGCGGCGCGACCGCCGGCCTCGATCCCGGCGGCGAGTGCTCGAGGATCGCCACCGCTTCAGGTTCCGCCGCATCAGGCCCTGCCGTTTCTCATGCCGCCGCTCGGGCCGTCGCTCCGGCGATCGTGGAGGTCGCCGTCGTCGACATCGGCGGCGGCAGCACCGAGTTCGCAGTCGGCCGTCCGGACGCGGCGCCGCGGTTCGTGCGCAGCCTCGACGTGGGCGCCGTGCGCATCACCGAGCGCTTCTTCGCCGCCGACCCGCCGGTCGACGCGCAGTGGCACGCGGCGACGGCCTTCGTCGACGACGTCCTGGCCGCCGGCCTTGCGGAGGACGTCCGCACCGCGCCCGGCGCCCTCGTCGGTGTCTCCGGCACGTTCACGACCCTCGTAGCCTGGGTGCTGGACATGAGCACGTACGATCCGCAACGCGTGCATTGGCGCGAACTGACGCTTGCCCAGATCGATGCCGCCATTGATCTCTTCCGCGTCCTGACGAGCGCGCAACGCGGCACCCTCGCCGGCATCCAGAAGGGTCGCGAAGACGTGATCCTCGCCGGTGCCCTCCTCGCACGGGCGGCATGTCTCGCCTTCGGCGTGGGGGCCGCCCTCGTCAGCGAGGACGATATCCTCGAGGGCATGGCCCTCTGGCTGGCCGACGGGCTGCCACCGCTGGCGTAGAGTCCGCCGGGCGACGCTCCGCTGCGGGCGCGTCGCTTCTCCGGCGCTCACCCGCTGCACCCGAACGTGCGCTCGCCGCCCGCCGGCCGTGCCCGCTGTGCCGCTCCAAGGTCGCCGTGGCTGACCTTCAACCTCAGGTCGATGGTGAAGGCCGCCGACGAGCGCGAAGGCTCGTTGTGCGCGCGTGGCAGGAGGTGGCCTTACGCCCTTCACGCCCTCACGCGGTGGCTTCGGGTGGCTTCGGGGCTCGCATGCTTCAGGGCTCCCATGCCCTCACGCGACTATACTCAAGGGGCGCGCCGCCGCGGCTGCGCCGGGCGGCGTGCCTCGACTCGTGCCGGAGTGGCGGAACTGGCAGACGCGGGGGACTTAAAATCCTCTGCCGCCCCGCGCGGCGTCCGGGTTCGACCCCCGGCTCCGGCACCTGACGGACCAGACGCTGATGCCTCGAGCATACGGCGACCCGACGGCGAACCCTGTCGCGGGGGCCGACAGCCACATCGGAAGGGGTCGCGGCGGTCACCATCGCGACGGCTATGCCCGCCGCTGCGAGGACGGGCCCGCTCGCCGCTGTGAGGACGGGCCCGCCGACCTATGTGTGAAGGGGCCCGCCTGTCGACGCGAGGATGGGCCGAGCAGGCGACCGGGTGAGTGCGCCGCTCGGCCCACCGCCAGAGTAGGACGCGCGGGCGGCGGCGACAAGCATCTCGCGTAGCCTTCCCGGTCGACGACACTCGCGTCCGTCCGCGTCGCACGTGCGTCCGTCTGCGTCTGTGGTCACCTTGCGTACCCGCGCGACGGGTAGCTCGAGCGGGCTCCGCACGGGGTGAAAAGAAGCTCCGTGAGCCGTCGCGGTGTCTACGCCGACAGGTCGACGTCGCTCGTGACCCAGCCGCCGTACGCGTCGCCGCCGCGCGCCCGCACGCGCTCGTGCTCGAGGTAGCAGGCGTCGACGCGCGACGGGAAGAAGGCGACGTAGCCGGCGAGCTCTTCGAGGCCGGCAAGCGGCCACGGGTGCCGCCAGGCGGCCCTGCGCGTCACGCGGTCGCCGACCCTCAGGTCGAGGTACGACGCCATGCCCCGGAACTCACACCAGGTGCGCAGGTTGGTCGCCGTGAGGTGCTCGCGACGCACGTCGGCGAGGGGGATGAAGTAGAGCGGCGGCCGCCCGGGCTCGAGGTAGCGCAGGGCGCGGCGCGTGTCGGCGATCACGAGGCCGCCGGACATGACCCGGGCGCGGCGCTTCGAGGGCTCGAGCGTCCCGGGCTCGCGTCCGGTCAGGGTCCGGAACAGCATGGTGCCGTGATAGGCCTGCTCGAAGTCGCGCCAGTCGACGCCGCCAATGGTCTCCTGGCAGAGGCGCTCGAACAGGGCGCGGCCGTCCGACTGGTCGAAGGCCTCCTCGTAGCGCAGCACGATGCAGTTGGGCAGCTCGGCGAGCATCAGAGCGCTGTGCAGCC
>CAZTMO010000083.1:0-7790 GCA_964615105.1 uncultured Thermoleophilia bacterium | reverse complement strand
GACGCCGAAGCCGAGGCGCTCGACGCGGGCGCGGGCGAGTCTGTGGGCGCGGGCGAGTCTGTGGGCGCCGGCGAGTCCGCGGGCGCGGGCGTCGGCTGCGGCTCCGGCTGCGGCTCGTCCCAGGGAGCGGGCGCCCGGCCGAAGGCCCACGGCGCCTGCTTCACGGCGGCGCGCAGCAGCCGCCGCAGGTTCGCCTTCTTCATGTGCACGCCGTCGTAGAAGGCGGCCGGGTCGCCGTCGAACGAGTTGATGAACGTGAAGTCGAGGACCGTGAACCGGTACGTCTCCTGCAGGCCGGCGAGGTACTCCGCAAAGGACGCGCGCCGGTTGTCCCAGTGCTCGTCCCGGACCGCTTTGATCACCTTGGGATGCACCGGCATGATGATCAACAGCGGCTCACAACCGTGCTCGTTCATGTAGGCGAGCGTCTTCTCGAAGTAGCGTCGCGTGCGGGTGATCTTCGTCGGGATCGTGTCGGCGGTGCTGCGCTGGCGAAGGGCGCGGCGAATGTAGATCGCGAGGGACTCGCTCAGGCTGCGCCCGGCCGCCTCTTTGCGATCGTAATTGTCGTAGACCACAGCGCCGTCGCGCACGTAGGTCCGATTCGCCCACTTGTGCGTGAGCCCGGCGCCCTGGGCCGCGCGCATGCTTAAGGGGAAGGAGCGCGTCAGGCGTCGGTCCTTGACCAAGGCGACGTCGAACCTCACGTCCTCGAAGAAGCCGCCGTACTGGATCCCCCAGACGACGAACTTCTTCTGTTTCGGGGCGCGGCGCACCAGATCGTGCACCAGCGCCCACACGTCCTCGTGCGTACACTCCTGGACCGAAGCGTTGAAGCCGCGCAGTCCCCAACGCTTCTGCGCGTAAGACGGCTCAAGGCGCATGCTGCGCGAGCCGCCGAAGAAGACGAGCTTGGGATGGTAGCCGAGACGTCCCAGCATGTTGACCTTGTGCGTGCGGTCGGAGAGCGAGTCGAGCGTCGCGGCGGCGGCGGGACCAGCGCTCGCCAGCGCGAGCGCCCCACCCGCCGCCGCGAGCACGACGAGAAAGAGCGCCGACGCGCTGAGCTTGCCTCGCGAGCTGTGCAGGTGCGACATCCGCCCTCCCGCTCCACCGACCATTCTCTTTAGCGTAGCACCAGGTCGGCGGTCTGCATCGTCGCGCGTGGTCGCGGTGACCGACGCGGGAGACTACACTTCTGCACACGGTCGCCGTGCGCGGCCGGAGACGCGCCACGACATGTAAAGAGCCGGCAGTTGGGGCCGATACACTCCGGGTGATGGAAGTCCAGCCAAGAGTCAGCCGCCCGAGCCTCGCACGGCGGGCGTCGGGCGTCGTCGTGATGGTGCTCGCGCTCGCACTCTGGCTCGCCGCAGCCGGCCCGGCTGCGGCGGAAAAGAGTGTCCTCACGATCGAGAAGGTCGGCAAGGCGCCCAGTGTCGCCGAACTGCAGCGCAAGGCGCGAGAGGCGCGCATCGAGATGAAGCGCTTGCGCGCCCGCCTCCAGGAGCTGTCCGCCCAGTATCAGGCGGCCCGAACGCGCCTCGACGCGCTCAACGCCGAGCTGACGACGACGCGGCTCGAGCAGACGCGCGCCGAGACCGCGCTCGAGGCGCAACGGGCGATCGTCGCCGCACGGCTCGCGGCGATGTACAAGGCCGGCGAGCCGTCCGTCCTCGAGGTCGTCGCCGGGTTCAAGGGGTTCGCCGAGCTGCAGTCCACCCTGAGCCTGCTGAAGCGCATCGCCGAGAGTGACCAGACCGAAGAGGACAAGCTCGAGCTCATGACGAGGACGACGGAGCGCCTCGCCGCCGAGATCGATCGGCAGCGCGCCGAGGCGCTCGAGGTCGAGTCCGAGATCGACGACCGGCTGGCCGAGGTGGCGGCGACGCTCGACGAGCGACGCGCGCTGCTCCAGAGCCTCACCGACCAGCTCGAGCAGGCCCTCGCCGCGGGTCTTCCCGCGTCGCTGATGAAGGCGCCCCGCGGCGGCCACACCCCGGTGACGTGGGCAAAGGCCCTGCTCGTGGCGCTCGACATGCCGGTGACCACCGCCAACCTCGCGGCGATCATCGCCTGGGAGATGGCCGAGGGCGGCCACTGGTACAACAGCGCCCACTGCAACCCCTTGAACACGACCTGGCGCATGCCCGGCGCGACGTCGATGAACTCCGTCGGCGTCAAGGCGTACCTGAGCTGGTCGCAGGGCCTCGCCGCGACCGTGAACACCCTGCACAACGGCCTTTACGAGGGCATCCTCGCCGCCCTGCGCGACGGCAGCGACGCGCAGGCCGTCGCCGACGCCGTCGGCGCGTCTCCCTGGGGCACCAACTCGTTCGACGTCGCGAGCCTCGTGCACTGACGGGAAGGGCGCTCGGCGGCAACGGGCGAGCGGCGAGGCGAGGTGAGTCCGCGAGTGCGTTGCGGCGTGAAGCTGCGCCGGTCACTCGACACGGGCCCGCGACCGGGGCGGCTTCGGTCCGGCCCCGTCGCGCCTGATAAGCTGGTCGCCGGCGCAAGGCACCACCCGAGACCCATGACGGACTTCCGGCTCACACGACACCTCCTGACGGTCCCGACGGCCGCGCGTGCGTGCGCCTTGGCGGTCGCGAGCGCGCCGTGGCCTGCTGCCGAGTCGCCGCCGTCGGCGTCGTCGGCAGCCTCGTGAGCGGCGCCGGCATGGGCGAGGGCTTCACGGTGCGCGCGGCGCGGCGCGGCGACCTCGACGAGGTCGTCGCGCTCTACCGCGCCTGCGACGAAGTCGAGTTCGGGCGCCCCGACACCGACGCCGCCGACGTCCTCGCCGAGTGGGACGCGACGGGCTTCTTGCTCGCGGACGACGCCCGTGTGGCTGTCGAGCCCGCCGGCGAAGCGGGCGGCGAGCGCATCGTGGGCTACGCCCACACGTTCGAGACGTTCGTCGACGTGAAGGTGCATCCGGGGTGCAGCGGCCGCGGCGTCGGGACCGCGCTGCGCGAGTTCGCTGAGCGCCGCGCGCTGGAGCGCGCCGCGGCGACCGGCGCTGTCGAGGTCAAGATCTGGCAGGCGCCGCGCCGGACCAACGGGACGGCGCACCGCCTGCTCGAAGCGGCCGGCTACACGCGCGGGCACCACTACGCCGAGATGGAGGCCGAGCTCGGGGACGAACCGGGCCCGCCGCGATGGCCAGACGGCATCGCCGTACGCACGTTCGAGATCGGCCGCGACGCGCCCGCGTGTCACGCCCTGCAGAACCTCGCCTGGGCGCAGTACAAGACGTACGAGCCCATGAGCTTCGAGCGCTGGGCCGACCTGCTTCGCGAGCCGGACTTCGACCCCTCGCTCTGGTTCCTCGCCGAGGACGGCGAGCGGCTCGCCGGCATGTGCCTCTGCCGCGAGTACGAGGACCAGGCGTGGGTCACAAGCCTGGGCGTCGACCCGGAGTATCGGGGGCGCGGTCTGGGCGAGGCGCTCCTGCGGCACGCCTTCGCCCGCCTGCGCGCCCGCGGCGCCGCGCGCGTCGGCCTCTCGGTGAGCTCGCGCACGACGCCGTCGGCGTGGCGGGTGTACGAGCACGTGGGCATGCGCGACGCCGGCGGCTGGGTGGCGTTCGAGAAGGTGCTGCGGGCGCCCGAGTCCGCGTGAGGGATCGGTGCCCGGGACCGCCTGAGGCGTCGGCACCCGGGGCCGCGTGAGTCACGGGCGCTCGGACACGCCTCGCGCTCGCGCGGCATATCTTGGCGCAGGATGGCGACGGGGGTACGGGGAATACTCCTACTGAGGCTACGAAGGAGGGTCCCATGACTGCGCGCACGTTCCGCTGCCGCGAGTGCGGTTACCCCTTCAAGACCGCAGACGAGGGTTGGGCCCGGGACGCCGCTCTCATGTGCCCGGCCTGCGGCAGCTCCGACGTCAACATCCTGACTCTGGTGCCCTCCTCGACCCGCACGACCATGCGGGCCACAGAGAGCACGGGCGCCCGGAGCCGCGTCGCCGCGAGCGGTCGTCGATAGCGCACGCCAGCGCCGGGAACACCCTGGCGGACGCATTGGGAGTAGTCTGGCCCGGTGCACCGCGACGAGAACGACGCCATCGCGCTCTACAACGCGGCCCGGCGCCGGGGACTTCAACCCGCCCTGCTCGAGTCGCTCGGGCCACGTACCCACTTCGGGCGCCGCACCGTGCTCGGCGTCGCGCCGGCGCGCCGTCTCGAGGTCTGGGACGGCGCGCTCTATGACGACGGCGAGCTGGTCGGCGGCGCCTCCGACCTTCTGACCCTCCTCGAGTCCGGGACGGGCGACGCCTTCTTCCCGGCCTGGATCGGCTTCTTCAGCTACGAGTTCACGCGCCACCTCGGGCTCCCCACCAACGGGCCGATGCCGGGCTTTCCCGACGCCGCCTTCTTCCTGTACCCCTCCGGATACCTCTGGGAGGACGGCCACCTGCGCGAGGCGCCGGCGCAGGGTTCGGCGGCCGACGGCTTGGCGCCCGAGCCCGTCGACGACGCCGGCCTGCCGGCGATCGACCTCGTCAGCGACTACCCGGTCGACGCCTTCATCGCCGGCGTCGAGGAGGTACAGGAGCGCATCCGCGCCGGCTGGGTGTACCAGGTCAACCTGTCCCACCGCTTCCACTTCGACGCCCGCGCACTCGACCCGCTGGCCTTCTACGCCGCCCTGCGGGCGACGAACCCGAGCCCGTTCTTCGGGATCATGGAGGGCGGCGAAGGACACGCCGGGCAGAGGGCAGGGAGCCGGAGTCCGGGGGCCGCGGCGCGAGCCGCCGGCCGCAGCGAAGGGCCGGCCGCCGCCCGCTGGGCCGTCGTCTCAGGAAGCCCCGAGCGCCTGTTCGACTACGTCGACGGCGCCGTCACCGCGCGGCCCATCGCGGGAACGCGGCCACGCGGCGCGGATGCCGCGTCCGACGACGCCCTCGAGGAGGACCTGCGCACGGACCGCAAGGAGCAGGCCGAGCACGTCATGCTCGTCGACCTGCTGCGCAACGACGTCGCCCGCGTGAGCGAGCCGGGCACGGTCGAGGTCACCGAGGCGTTCACCGTCGAGCGTTACAGCCACGTGATGCACCTCGTGAGCGAGGTCCGCGGGCGTTCGCGGGCGCCGATCGGCGACGTCGTGCGGGCGATCTTCCCCGGCGGGACGATCACCGGAGCGCCGAAAGAGAGTGTGATGCGCGAGATCGCCCGGCTCGAGCCGGTGCCGCGCGGCGCGTACACCGGCTCGCTCGGCTACGTCTCGGGGACGGGCGTCGACTTCAACATCCTCATCCGCAGCCTCACTCTCGCCGGCGACACCGCCTACATCTCGGGTGGCGGCGGCATCGTGATCGAGAGCGACCCGCCCAACGAGTACATGGAGATGCGGCACAAGGTCGAGGCACTGCTGCACGTGCTGGGGAAGGGGCGGCGCGGGCAGCCCGCGGCCGGCCCGCGCCGCGACTACAGCTGGCTGCCGCCGCGGCCCCGGCGCCGCTACGACGCCCGCGTCCTCTTCGTCGAGTGCCACGACTCGTACAGCTACAACATCGTCGACTACCTGCGCTGCCTCGGCGCCGAGGTCGATGTGGTGGATCACAAGGAAGCGCCGTTCGCGGCGGAAGGTACGGACGTGGCCGCCACCACCGGCGCGGCCGTCACCACCCGCGCGGCAGTCGCCCACGCTACGCTCGCGACGGCGACGCACATGATCGTTGGGCCGGGACCCGGCGACCCGGACACGTCGGGAGCGATCCTTGACTGGGTCGCCGCCGCTCTCGGACAGCGCCTGCCGTTCCTCGGCGTGTGCCTCGGCCACCAGGCGCTTGGCGTCGCGCTCGGCGCCCGCCTCGTCCGCGCGCCCCGCCCGGTCCACGGCGAGGCCCACCCGATGCACCACACCGGCCACGGCATCTTTGCCGGGATCGCCAGCCCGGAGCAGTTCACGCGCTATCACTCGCTCTGCCTGCGCGAGCTGCCGCCCACGCTCACGCTCGAAGCCTGGACCGGGGGCTGGGCGGCGGGCGCGGCGGGCGGCGTGAGCACGACGGGCGGCGTGAACACGACGGACACGGCGCGCGGCGACACCGGCGGCGACACGGGCGGCGACGGCTCGGACGACGCCGTCGTCATGGCCGTCGCCCACACCGATCTGCCCGCCTGGGGCGTCCAGTTCCACCCCGAGAGCATGCTCAGCCGGGCCGGCCTCGCGTTGCTCGCGAACTTCCTCGAGCTCCGCGCCGGCTGACTCGTGGCCCGTCAGGCCGGGGCTGACTCGCGGCCCGTCAGGCCGCGGCCGACTCGCGGCCCGTCAGGCCAGGCCCATCGCGCGGAGCTGCGCCTCGGAGTAGCCGAAGAAGTGCGCCGTCTCGTGCAGGACGACGATGCGGATGCGGGCGGCGAGCTCCTCACGCGTACGACACACGCGCTCGAGGTTCTCGCGGAAGAGGTGGATCGTGTCTGCGTACGGCGCACCAAAGCTGACCGAGCGCTTCGCCAGCGGCACACCGTGGTACAGGCCGAGGACACGCCGTGGGTCGATGCCGTCGGCGACCATCTCGGGCGACGGCCGCTCGGCGACGATGATGGCGACGTTGCCGAGCTGCTCGAGCAGCTCCTGCGGCAGCTCGGCAAGCGCAGCCTCGGCGGTCGCCGCGAACTCGTCGACGGTCATGAGCGGGCGCGGCTCGCGGTCGCTCACGACGGCGCGGGGTGACGCTTGTCGGGTTCGGCGGGAGGTGGCGCGGCGGGACGCGGGGCGGCGGGGCCGGAGGTGCCGCCCGCCGCGCCAGCAGCTGCGCCGCCCTCTTCCGTCACACGCGCCCCGTCGGCGGTCACCGCGCGCAGCGACTCGACCTCGATGAAGATGCGGTTCACCTCGGGATGGTGCGCGGTGATGTGCTCTTCGATGCGGTGGATCGCGGCGTGGATCTCCTCCGCCGGCGTCCCCGCTGCGAACTCGACCTCGAGGTTCAGCAGGATCTCCTCAGGCCCGAGGTGCATGGTGAGCACGGCGCCGACCCCGGTCACGACCGGGTCGTCACCGGCGAAACGGCGCACGTCGTCGACCAGGTGCGGGTCGGCGCTCTCGCCGACGAGCAGTCCCTTGCTCTCCCACGCGAGCCAGACCGCGACCACCGCCAGGATGCAGCCGATGACGATCGACGCCGCGCCGTCGATGTACGGGTTCTCGAGCTCGTGGGCGAGGAACACGCCGACGAAGGCGACGAGCAGGCCGGCGAGTGCCGCTGAGTCCTCGAACAACACTGTGAACAGGCTCGGGTCCTTGCCGTGATGGATCGCGCTGAGCGTGCGGCGGTCGCCCTTCACCGTCTTGAAGGCGCGGTACGCCACGGTGAACGAAGCGGCCTCGAACAGCATCGCAAGACCGAGGACGACGTAGTTGATGGTCGGGTTCGTCAGCTCGGTGGGGTGCCGGATGTGGAGGATGCCCTCGTAGATCGACATGCCGCCGCCGATGCCGAAGATGCTGATCGCCACGATGAGGCTCCAGAAGTAGAGCTCCTTGCCGTGGCCGAAGGGGTGCGACGGACTCGGGGGACGCGAGCTGCGCTTGATGCCGAGCATGAGCAGGCCACCGTTGCCGGTGTCGACGAGCGAGTGGATGCCCTCGGAAAGCATCGCCGAGCTGCCGGTGATGCTCCCTGCGACGAACTTGATGACGGCGATCGCGAGGTTGCCGATGATCGCCGCGATGACGGCTTTCTTGGACTCGGTGTGCGCCATGGCGCGAAGCGTACCCCGGCGGGCGGGCGGCGTCACGGGCAGCGGGCGGGCCGGGCGGCGGGCGGGCCGGGCG
>CAZTMO010000082.1:0-7814 GCA_964615105.1 uncultured Thermoleophilia bacterium | reverse complement strand
GCCACCGTCGGGGCGGTGGCCACCGCCGGCGCCAGCCCGCCCAGCCCGGGCAGGCGCGCGGCGGCCTTGCGCAGGCCGCGCGCCTCCCCGGGCGTCCAGAAGCGCAGCGCCCACAACAGGAGCGGGAAGACCAGCAGCAGGGGCACGGCGGCGAGCTGCCGCACGAGCAGCTCGCTCAGCGGCATATCGACGCTCTGTCCCGTGGCCCACGCCAGCGCCCACACGGCGCCGAGCGTCGCGCCACCCGCCGTCACGAGCGTGACGAGGCGCCGCCACTCGTACGGTATCGGATACCACTTCTCGGAGTAGAAGTAGACCGTCACGGCGAGGATCGCGTACCCGAGCACCGTCGTCCAGGCGGCGCCCCACATCCCGTAGCGCGGGACGACGATGAAGTTCAGGCCGATGTTCGTGGCCGAGGCGATCACGAAGAACACCGGGATCATGCGGTTCTTCTTCGCCACGTTCGAGCCCACCCAGAACACGAAGTAGGTGGCGTACAGTGACACCGAGAGGGCGAGCACGAAGGTCGTCGGCCCCACCGTCCAGTAGCGCCGGTTCAGAAAGACGTGCAGGAGCAGCGGCAAGAAGGTCCCCATGAGCACGATGGCGCCCACGTTCAGGCCGAGGAAGTAGGTCGAGCTGCGCGCGACCATGTGCTTGTGCTTCTCGGGCTCGTGCAAGCGCGCGTAGTGCCACTGCGGCCACGCCATGCGGAACGCCATCAGGGTGATGTACAGCGGCTGGCTGAGCGAGTAGGCGACCGTGTACAGGCCGACCTCCGCTTTGCCCTGGTAGTGGAGCAGGAACCAACGGTCCGAGAGCTTGAGCCAGTAGTACGAGACACCGGTGAACAGCGCCGGGATCGCGAAGGCGAGCATCGGCTTGAGCAGATCCCAGTGCCGACCCCAGTCCACCTTGCGGATGTACGTCGGCAGGAGCGTCGCCTGCATGCCGGCGGCGGTGACGAAGTTGGCGATCAGGACGCCCATCGGCCCCCAGTGGAAGACGGCGACGAAGAGGACGCTCAGCGGGACCTGGACGAACACCCGGCCGATGGTGTAGGCGCTGAAGATCCAGGGCCGGTGCTCGAGGCGGAAGAGCGTGAAGGGCACGTCGTTGAGGTTGCTGAAGAACAGCGTCGCCAGGGCGACGGCGAAGTACCTCCAGTCGCCGGCGTCGTACTGCTCGCCCATGAGCAGCGGCGCGATCGTCGGGAGAAGCGCGATCGTCGCCCCGAGGAGCACTGCCGGGTAGACGGTCGAGACGTAGAAGGTGTTGGTGATGACGCGCCGGCGCGCCGCCTCCGACCTGTCGTCGAAGTAGAAGCGCGAGAAGGCGACGTCGAAGCCCAGCGTGACGAAGACGTCGAGGAAGGTCGTCACCGTGACGACCATGCCGAGGATGCCGTAGTCCGCCGGCGAGAGAAAGGCGGTGTACAGCGGCAGGAGGAGGGCGACGAGGAACTTCTGCAGCGCCCTCCCCGTGCCGTAGATCACGGAGTCCTTGAGCAGCAGCGAGTAGCCGCTCTTGCCGCCCGCCCGCCTGCGGCGGCGGGCGTCCTTCGCGGCCACGCCACGGTCCGCCTGCGCCACCCGACCTTCCTCTTCCGTCGCCGGCACCAGTGTCGCGCCGCCTAACGGATCTTGTGCGCCGGGTTGCCGGCCCAGACCCGCCCGGCGGGCACGTTGTGGCGCACCGCGGCGCTCATGCCGATCACGGCTCCGCCGCCGACCCAGACGCCGTTGGCGACGGTCGCGCCCTGCCAGACGATCGCCCCCTGGCCGATGCGCGCCCCGCCGCCGATCTGGGCGTGCCCGGCGATCAGGACGTCCTCGGCGATCTCGACGTTGTGCCCGATGTTCGCATGCGGCCCGATGCGCGCCCCCCGGCGGATGACGGTGTCGCCCAGAGCGCCGCGCTGGATCGTGGCATGGGCGCCGATGTGCACGTCGTCCTCGACGATCACCCCGCCGAGTTGCGGGAAGCGCACCCAGCGACCGTCGGGGCCCCGCTCGTATCCCATCCCGAAGCAGCCGACGACGCAGTGGGGCCCGAGCACGACGTCGCGACCGATGCGCGCGTTCATCACCCAGGCGCCGAGGCGGGCGGCAGCGGTCGCCGTGGCAGGGTCGGCGTACTCGGGCTCGCGGTCGACGCCGAGGTCGGGAAAGAAGCGGGTCACGACCTGGGCCATGGCGAGGCGCGCGTTGTCGCAGACGACCAGGATGCGGCCGGTGCGGGCGGGGTAGGCCTGCTCGATCTCGATGTCGGGTTCAGGCGCGAGCAGCAGGGCGCCGCGAAAAGCGATCCACGCCGACGGGCTGCGCGACCAGGCGACGTCGCCGGGCCCGGCGCTCACATCGGGGGCGACGCCGGTCGCGGCGGTCTCGGCCGCGACCGGCGTCGCCGCGATCACCCGGCGCGCGCGGCCGGCGCATTCGAGAAAGGCGCAGATGTCGGCGACTGTCGTTGCGGTCATGTCGGTCCGTTCACCTTCGGCGCCGGCGTCCCGGAACCTCGCCCGGCGACGCGATCGAAGCCGCGGCGGCCGGTGCCGCGTCCGGTGCCGTGTCCTGCCCGACGCCACGAGCCGCGGCCCGGCCGCGGCGGCTCAGGGCGTCGCGTACGGGAGGTACTTCGCGAGCAGCTCGGGGTCGAACTCGCGCGGCACGTAGTCGGCGGGGATCTCGACGTAGTAGGGACTGTCGGGCCCGAGCACCCGTTGCAGCGTCGCGTACGGGTGCGGGTCGTTGAAGTACACGCCGTTCGGGGTGTCGAGGTCGAGGACGACGTGTGAGCCGTAGCCGACGATCGCCCCCGGCGCCACCGTGATGCCGGCGCTGGTGTTCGTCCGGCTGCCGATCACGCAGCCGTAGCCGTACCTCGTGATGAGCTGCCGCTTCGGCGCCCGCGGCCGGGCGTGATAGATGTTCTTGGTGTGCGACGACATGATGCCGGCGGCGATGAAGGCCCAATCGTCGACGACCACCGACTTCGAGATGCACGACCCGGTGCGGACGCGGATGTGGTCGCCGAGAAGGCAGACGCCGGTCGTGATGCAGTCGTCGGCGAACTCGATGTCGTCGCCGAAGCGCGTCCCCGACGCGAGGTGCACGCGATGGCCGAGCTTGACGCCCTCGCCCACGACCACGTCCGGGTCGATGATGCACGCGAGGCCGTGCTCGAAGTCGGCCCCGTGTACGAAGTCCCTGGCGATCCACGACCCGCTCGGGGCGTGGTATTCGTACGCGTCCCAGTCCACCGTGCGTCCCCTCCTCGGAAGTGCGGCCTGAGGTCGCGGGCGCGCCCGCGGATGGGGGCCAGTCTACCACCGGGCCCGCGGGCGCTCAGCGACGCGGGGCGACGTCTTTGGGAAGGAGCTCCGCGTGCGCCTCGGCGGCGGCGAGCTCCTCGGCGACCGGCGGCGACGAGCCGCGTCGCCGGGCACGGGCCATGACCTCGCCCACGCGCAGGCCGGCGGTGTGCAGCTCGACGACGGCCTGGGGCAGGAGGTCGAAGGGCGCGGCGGGTCCGCCCGCCGGCCAGGCCGTCAGGCCGGCGGCGGCGAGGCCGCGCCGGTCGACCTCGCCCGCAAGGCACAGCACGGCGACGTGCGGCGCCAGCTGAGCAAGGTCGGTGGGGTCGATCTCGGCCCCTGGTCCTATGACGCGGCGTCCGGGCTCGGACGGGCAGACCAGGACCGCCTCGGCCTCGGCCAGCCGGCCGCGGGCGGCAAGGTCGGCGAGGTCGTCTCCGATCTTCTCGCCGCCGTACAGGGCGATCCGGCCGGCGTTGTCCGGCGCCGCGACGAGGAGGCGCGCCCCGAGCTGCGCCAGGGCGCGCACCACGTGCCCATACCCGGCGCCGTCGCCGGCGACCGCCAGCGTCGCCCCGCCGATCTCGACGCCGAGTCCGAGCAGGCCGTGGACGGCGGTGAGCGCCGTCCAGCGGTAGAAGCCGACGGCGTCCTCGTCGAGGCCCGCGACCGGGATGCCGCCGCGGCGGCACGAGGCGACGTCGACGTCGGTGCTGCGCCACGAGCTCGTGCCTCGCATAAGGGTCACCACCGCGCCCGCGGTCAGGTTCCTGACGATCGACTCGTCGACGGGGCGCACACCGGGGAGATCGGTGACGATGTCGACCGCGTGCAAAGGCGCCTGCAGGCGCGTGGGAAAGAAGCGGATGCGGTCCCGCACGCCGGCGACGCCGGCCAGCCAGCCGGTCTGCGCCTCGGCGTCGCGGCGCGAGGCGCTGACGCTGTCGCGCCCGACGGCGTACACCTCGGCGGCGCCGGCCAGGGCGGCGATCACCGGCGTCAGCCGCCGGTAGCCGACGGCCGCCTCGGTCAAGACGCGCAGCCCGCTCAGGTCGAGGCGGCGCGCGGCGATCGACCGCTCGGCGAGGCGCAACACCCGGCGCCACGGAAAGCGCTCGTCGCAGGCCAAGCGGATGTCCGTGCCGGCCTGCTCGTCTCTGGAATCGCGCACCGCACACCCTCCCTCACGTCCACCGTCGCGCAGTCTGCGAGTGCCGGCGCGGTAGCTCCGAGGATGATATGCCAACTCTACCGGCGTACTCTCGGTGACGGAAGGCGGCGGCGCACGGCAAACACGACAGCGCTGCTCGCCGTGACGGCGCTCGCCGCGGCGGGGCTCGTCGGCGCCGCGCCGGCGTCGGCCGCGTCCGGTCTGGACGCGGCGGCGATCGACGCCTTCCTGCTCGCCCAAGGTTCGCCCATGGCGGGCTGTGGCGCGAGGTTCGTCGCCAAGGGCGACGCGCTCACCGTGCTGGGTAGGTGCGACGGCTTCTACAAGATCAACGTCCTGCTGCGCGGGTGCGAGCCTGTGGGGGAGTAGGGGCTCAGCGATCCCCGGTCTGTCCGCGTCGTTCCGAGCCCGCCGGCCGCCCTCACCCGGCAGTGGAAGCTGGACCATGAGGGGTGGAGCGCCGGTGCGGCATGCGCCGGCGACAAGCAGGGTCCCGGGTCCTCGCCGAGCTGCGGCTCACGCGCGGGCTTTGACGCGGCGGCTCTGACGCGGCAGCGCCGGCAGCGCCGGGGCGTGGGCGCGCCTCAGCCGGCGTCGTCCGTCGCCAGCACGTCCGCCAGTAGCCGCACGATCCTGGGCGCGAGCGCGTGCCCCGGGTCTTTGCTGGGGTTGTAGATCGCCACGTCCATCCCGAGCAGCGCGTCGCTCTGGACCAGCGGCCGCAGCAACTGCGTCAGCTCGTCCCAGCTCAGGCCGCCCGGGATGAGGTCGTCGACCGCCGGCATCACCGCCGGCGAGAGCGCGTCGAGGTCGACATGGAGCCAGAAGCACCCCGGTCGTTCGGCGAGCGCCTCGGCGGCGATGCGTCCGACTTCGGCGGGACCGTTGCGGCGCACGCCGGCGTCGTCGACGAAGTGCGCGTCGGGGAGCTCGGCGAGCGCGTCCGGAGCGCCGCGCTCGCGCATCACCCAGTGGTCGCGAAAGCCGAGGACCCAGGCGTCGGTGGCGTGGACCAGCGGCGGCTCGCCGTCGATCGCGGTCAGCGGCCGAGGCCCGCGCCCCATGAGGATCGCGAGCTCCATGTCGGCTAGCGCCCCGGTCGGGGAGCTCTCGCCATCGTAGTAGTCGAGATGTCCGTCGACGAACGCAAGGCCGACACGCCCATACCGCTCGCGCAACGCCGCGAAGATGCCCACGAGGATACCGCAGCACCCGCCGACGACGAGAGGGATGTCGGGCGAGCCGAGGAGCTGCGGGATGCCCTCGCGGATCGTCTCCGTCGCGTCGTGGACCTGCCGGTAGGCGAGGATCCCGGTCGCCGGGTCGCGCACGCGGTCGGTGATGTTGATGTCGAGCTCGCCGAAATCCGCGACGACGACGTCGACGTCGCGGAGGGCGGCGTCGAGGCCCGCGTCGCGGAGCGCCGCGGGCATGAGGTTCACGCCCTCGAGTCGCGATTCGGACTCCATCGGCGCGCCGAGCACGACCACGCCGCGCTGATCGTCGCGCGCCGCCGGTCTGCTCTTCTTGTGGAACCAAGGTGACACGGCCTACCCCTTGTCTGCTCCTGTTTGGGCATTCCCCAGAAGGAAGCGCTCGATGCGCTCGGCGAGGTCGTCGCCACGGATCTCGACCAGCGTCCCGTTGTGCGCCGCGTCCCGGTGGAACGTCTCGATTCCGCGACCCTCGACGAAACAACGTATGAGCCGGATGCTGCCTCCGTGCGTGACGAGCAGCGTAGGCCGGCCGTCAAGGGCGACGTCGCGCAGGCACGCAAGGACGCGACACTGTTGCTCGACGAGGCTTTCGCCGCCGGGAAAGCGGAACGTCTCCGGGTGTTCGCGATACCGACGCCACGCTTCGGGTTCTGAGGCGATGATCTCGGCGAACGCCCGCGTCTCCCAGGCGCCGCGGTCGGTCTCGGCGAGGCGCGGGTCGACGATCAACGCGAGAGGGTCCGGCGCGGAGCCGCCCGCGGCGCCCGGCGGCGGAGCGAGCGCACCGGCGAGCAGCTCCGCGCGCACGATCGCGGCCGTTTCCCGCGCCCGGGCGAGGTGGCTGGTGACGATCAGCTCAAGGCCGCGCCCGCGCAGCGCGCGACCCTGGGCGCGCGCCTGGGCGCGGCCTTCGTCGTTCAGGGGGATGTCGGCCCAGCCCTGGCAACGCGCGGGCTCGACGTTCCAGTCGGTCTGGCCGTGACGAAGCAGCAGGATCATCGCGTCAGGATACGGCCTGGGGCACCCGATTGACACCGCGCGCCGGACGCGTCCGGCGCCGTCGTCGGACCTAGCCCGCGCCCCGCGGCGCCACGCTCAGTGGAACGTGAGCAGCGTGTCGCCGCGCACTCCGAGGCGCAGCGTCTCGACGGAGACGACCTCTTCGGGAGGGATGTTGCCGAGGTTCACGTTTGCGCCGAACTGCTTGATGAACCACACCTGTTGGCTTTTGACCGGAGCCTCGAAGAGGAGATCCCTGACGTCGAAGGCGGCGGCGATGTCCTCGAGCAGGCCTTCTTTGACCTCGCCGCCTGGCTGATAGATGCCCACCGTACCCGACTCGCGGCCCTCGGTCACGACCTTCCAGGCGCCGGCGTCCAGCTCGCGCTGGATGCTCTCGACCCAGCGGTGTGGCGAGATCACGACCTCGGCGTCCTTGCTGCCCACCTCGCTGAGCACCCTGAATTCCTTGGTCAACCGGCGGACCAGGGCGATCTTGTCGTTCTCGTCCATGGGGATCGTCCCGTCGGACACCTCGATGTGGTCCATCCCCATGTCGCGGACGGTCTGGAGGTACTGCTCGAGCTTGCCTTGCCGGAGGCAGACCTCGAACAGCGTGCCGCCGAAGCAGACGGGCACGCCGTTGCTTTGGTAGAGGGCGACCTTCTCCTTCAGGTCGGTGGTCACGACGGCCGTGCCCCAACCCAGCTTGACGATGTCGACGTAGTCCCTGGCGGCGGCGAGGAAGTCGCGCACCTGGCCGAGCGAGTAGCCCTTGTCGAGTACGTGCGTGATGCCGCTTTCGCGCGGCTTGGTCGTGCGTTCGGGGAGCTTGAGAAAGTCCATGTGCGTCCTCCCGAGACGCGGCGCAGTCGCGGTCACATTCGCCGCCATCCTAGCAAACGCCTCCGGGCCGGTCCTCTCGGTGGCGCCCGGTCACCGCGCAGGCGGGTCTCGACCTCCACGACCGCTACGCCGCCGAGGCTGACGGGCGCGGCGCGCGTTTGACGGCTTCAGGCACAGCATATCTACTGAGGCGAGCATTCGGGCATCAGCCCGCGAGCTACGAGCGCGCGGGGGTGTGACCTGAGTGCCGGCTCGTGCGACA
>CAZTMO010000081.1:6760-8157 GCA_964615105.1 uncultured Thermoleophilia bacterium | reverse complement strand
AAGACGTCGCCGAGCTCCTCGTAGCGGACCTTGGCGAGCGGCGGGTACATCATGACGATGAGACCGACGGCGATGGGGATGTTGGTGGTGCCCACCGACCACTTGTCGATGAAGCCGGGCAGCCCTTCGAACGCCCAGCCCAAGCCCACTCCGGCGAACATGGCGAGGAAGATCCACAGCGTGAGGTAGCGGTCGAGGAACGAGAGCCGGCGTGTGACGCCGCCGTCCGGGGTCACGAGCGTCCTCCCTGTTCCCTGGTCGGCACGAAGCCTGCTGACTCGTGCTTTCGGATTCAGGCAGCCGGCTTGACGGCGCGCACGAACCCGCTGACTAGGCGCACCCCGTCCGGCAGAGCGGGGGCGCCGCAACACGAGTTCGTCGGCGCGCCGTCGTAGACGTTGGTCACCTCGACGGCGGCGTCGACGAAGCCGGCGCGGCGGAGCTTCGTGAGGTAGTCGCTCTCCTCGAACGCGCCGGCGACGCAGCCCGACCACGCCTGTACGTCGCGCAGGAGGTTATCGGGGACGAGACTCATGTCGCCCTGGAAGACGACGTCCGACACGGCGAAGCGCCCGCCGGGGCGCAGGACGCGATACGCCTCGGCCAGCACCTTGTCCTTGTCGAGCGAGAGGTTGATGACGCAGTTGCTGATGACCACGTCGACCGAGGCGTCGGGAAGCGGGATGTCCTCGATCTCGCCCTTGAGGAACTCGACGTTCGCGACGCCGGCCTTGCGTTGGTTCTCGCGCGCGAGGGTGAGCATCTCGTCGGTCATGTCGAGGCCGAAGGCCTTGCCGGTGGGGCCGACGCGGCGGGCCGAGAGCAAGACGTCGATCCCGCCGCCACTGCCCAGGTCGAGCACGACCTCGCCGGGACGCAGGTCGGCGAGCGCAGTCGGGTTGCCGCAGCCCAGGCTGGCGAGCACGGCTTCGGGGGGCAGGTCGCCGGTCTCCTCGACGGCGTAGAGGCCGCGGGCCATTCCGTCTTGTGGCTCGACCGCGGCCTCGCCGCCGCAGCAGGAGCAGGGCTTGGCCGCGGCGGCCGTCACGGCGCGCTCCGCATAGTGCTCGCGGATGCTGGTCTTGAGGTCGTCCGCCGTCTTCGGATGGTCAGGCATGCTCGTCCTTCCTCGCATCAACACATCGTGGTATGATGGTCACATCAAGGAGCTTTGATGTCAACTCCGGATGCCGGATCCTTGCTCCGAGGGAGACGCGATGACCGCCGACACGGCTGACCTCACGCGCCTGGCCAGGACGGCGAAGGCGCTCTCTGACCCTGTTCGCTTGCGCATTATCGCCATGCTCGCGACGGACCGCGACCGTCACGACCTGCCCGACCTGTGCGCGCGTGGCTTGCCGGGCCCGGGTGTCCCAAACGGCATCTGCGTGTGCGAG
>CAZTMO010000081.1:0-6660 GCA_964615105.1 uncultured Thermoleophilia bacterium | reverse complement strand
TCGGCCGGCGCCGCCGGCGCCGCCAGGTCCGCGACGCCGCTTGACTCGAGCAGCGACAGACCCCGCGTCTCGGGCGCCCAAAGGACGGACACGACCACGCCGCAGGCGCAGACCGCGGCGAGGATCGCCAGCGTCCACGAGGCGCCGATCGCCGCGAGCAGCGACGGCATCACAAAGGCGCTGACGACCGAGCCGATGCGTGCCGTCGCGGCGGCGAACCCGACGGCCGAGCTGCGCACTTCCGTC
This sequence comes from uncultured Thermoleophilia bacterium, assembly GCA_964615105.1. GTDB lineage: Bacteria > Actinomycetota > Thermoleophilia > UBA2241 > UBA2241 > UBA2241. Next base: position 6,414 of record CAZTMO010000081.1, on the reverse strand, counting down.
GGGAACATCTCCGCCGGGTAGACGAACTCGAGGTTGGAGGCGCCGTTGAGCACGAGCATGAACACCACGAACGCGACCAGCGTGCTCCACCTGGGGACGTGTTCGTACGCTGCCATGACCAGCAGGAACGAGGTCATGAGGACGAACGACCAGATGACCAGCGGCCGGCGCGCCAGCCGCCAACACAGGTAGATCCCGAGAGCGCCGCCGACGACGGTGGCGGAGTTGATGGCGATGTCGGCGGTGAGGCCCTCGGCGATGCCCAGGGACGTGAAGATCATGGGCATGAACAGCAGGATCGCGTAGGCGCAGGTGATCTGACAGGTCCAGAACGTCGCCGCGAACGCGGTGCGCGTGCGGTACCGCGGGCTGAAGAGCACGGCGTAGCGGAGGTGAGCGTTCCTCTCGAGAGCGAGGTCGTCGACGCCGTACTGTGCGCCGTAGTGCCGCCTGACGACGGCGCGCGCCTCGTCCAGACGCCCCTTGCTGGCGAGCCAGCGCGGGGATTCGGGGGCGCGCAGACGCGAGAGGAGCACGAGCACCGCGACGAATGCGGTGCTGGCCAGGATCCAGCGCCAGGGGACGCCGGCGGCATCGAGCGCGTACCCGGTGAAGTAGGCGATGACGTAGCCCACCAGCCAGAAGGTCTGCAGGCTGGAGAGCGCCGCGCCGCGCTGCCTTCGCGGCGAGAACTCGGCCAGCATCGCCGCGCCGATCGCGTACTCGGAGCCGATGGCCACGCCCAGCGCGACGCGGACCGCGAACAAGGACGCGGGGCCCGGGGCCCAAAGCTGGGCGACGCCGGCGACGATGAAGAGCGCGAGCTCCCAGACGAAGAGCTTCCGGCGTCCGAACCGGTCTGAGGCCCAGCCCACGACGAGGCTGCCGAGGAAGATGCCGACGAGGGCGCCGGCGCTGATCAGTCCCATCCACCAGGCGGATACGCCGAGGTCCTCCGCCGCCGGGGCGAGCGCGATGGCCATGGTGCCGAAGACGTAGCCGTCGAGCACCATGCCGCCCGCGCAGTAGAGCAGGTTCCACAGCAGGAACCTGCTCCATGGGGCGTCGTCGATGCTGAGCGCGGCCGTCAGGCGGACTCCGTTCGTCTGGGCGGCGACCGCACGCGGTCGCCGCCCAGACGCTACACCGCCGCGCCCCGCGCCGTCGAACCGACCGACGGCCGCGTGCGTCGGACCGCCATCACCCTGCCGTTCCGCTGCAGATATGCGGGCGTTCCTCGTTGCCGATGCCGTCGGTCGGGCAGTACCGGGCCCGCGGGTCCTGCGTGCCGCTGGCCCTCAGCTTCAGGTTCTCGCCTCGCATGGCGATAATGGACACAGGGCAAGAGGGAGCTTGTGCCGGCATCCGGGCGCGCGCCTCACGCGACCGCCCGATGGTCAGTCGCTTCCGTGGCGCGCTGCGCGGCGGTGTCACACGATGAGCCGGATCGCCGGCCCGGGGGAGTGGTATGGCTGACATGATCCTTGCGTGCGTTCGCGACGGCCGCCCGGGCGTGGCCGCGGACGACGTGCGGCGCGCAGCCCTGCGGCTCGCGCCGCCGGAGTTGCCGCCACGCGAACCGCTGCTGCTCGAGAGCGCCGGAGTCGTGGTCGCCGTGGCGAACCCGACGGCGGAGGGCGTGCGTCTTCACGCCGCTGCCGTCCGTCTTGAAGGTGACGGCAGGCGAGACCACGACGCCGGCCCCCCCGACGGCGCGTCCTCGGCCTGCTGTCTCGGGGTGCTGATCGGCCGCGACGATGCTTGGTGGCGGGTCGGTGCGGATCCGCCGGAGGGCACCTACTGCCTGGCGCGGTGGGATGTCGGCACGATCGAGCTCGTCAGCGACATCTGCGCCTCGCGCACGCTCTGGTACGCGCTCACCGACGACCTCTTCGTCGCCTCGACCTCGCAGCGCGCCGTCGTGACGCTGCTGCGCAGCTTCGAGCTGCTCCCCGCCGCGACGGCGGGCTACATGGCCGTCGGCAGCCCGGGTCCCGGCGTCTCGTGGGACGCGCGTCTCGACTGGGTGCCGTCGGACGCGCGCGCCACGCTCGACCGGGACGTGTGGAGGGTGACCGAGCGGCGCACGCCCTACGTCCTCGAGCAGGCGCCGGGCGACGACGAGACACACGTCGGCCGGCTCAGCGACGCGATCATGGCGACGTGCCAGGGTCTCGACATCGACGCCGGCAGATGGGCGCTGACGATGTCGGGCGGGCTCGACAGTCGCGTCCTCCTCGCCTACCTGCTCGAGAGCGGCGTGCGCCCCCGTTGCGTCACGTGGACGGCACGTGGGTCGCTCAGGAACCCCGTCTCCGACGTGTCGATCGCGAAGCAGGTCGCGCGCCGCAACGGCGTCGACCTCGAGGTCCTCGTCATCGACGACGCCGAGATCGACGTCGAGACGGTCCTGACGCGTTTCGTCGCCGCCGACGAGTGCCGCAACGACGAGCTGGCCGGCTACCTCGACGGCTTCGCGCTCTGGCGCGACCTCACCCTCTCGGGTGTACAGGGGGTGATCCGTGGTGACCAATCGATGGGTGGGCGCTGGCGTCCGCGGACGTACGACAGCGCTCGCTTCGCGAACGCTGGCGCGAGGCCGGTCGACTACCCGGAGGGACACCTGCTGCGCCGGCTCGGCCTCGCCGAGCAGCGCTGGCCGGAGTACCTCAGGAACGAGCCCGGCGAGACCCTCGCCGACTACGGCGTGCGCCTCGAGCAGCAGTGCTGCCTCCCCGTCTTCCTCGGAGGACTCAGCGCGCTCAAGGCGCGCTACGTCGAGATCGCGAACCCGTTCCTGTCGCGCCGCTGCATCGGCGTCGTCCGCTCGCTTCCGTACGGCCTTCGCGACCGCGCGCAGGCGTACTCGCGCATCGCGCACAGGCTGCAGCCGACGATCCCGTATGCACGCGTTGATTCCACCGCACCGGTGTCCGACCTGCTCGAGAGACCCGAGTTCGTCGAGCTCGCGGTGCGGGAGCTCGGCGACCCTGAGATGGAACGGGTCGTGCCTGGCGACGGACGGATGCAGATCCTGATCGGCATGGCGACGACCGAGCCTCCCCCGGGCGCGAAGGCGCACGTGAGAGCCGCGGTCAAGAGCGCCAGACTGTTGCTGCCGTACCGCGTCGCCGACCGTCTCTATCCCGGCTGGAAGGGGCCAGAGGCGCTGGGCGCGCTGGATCTGGCGCTTCGCGCCGTGCTCGCCAAACGGATGATCGCCCTGTTCGAGGAAGACGCCGCCGTGCTCGCCTCTGCGAGGTAGCGCTGGACCCGCCCTCGGGTCACGTCCCGTATCGCGAGCGGGCTCAGACTTCCCTGTGCGTACCCTCGTCCTTGTCGGCGGCCGCATCGCGGCCGGCCTTCTCGCTGCGGAAGGCTTTGGGCCGGACTCCGGCCAGCGACTCCGGGCTCAGGACCTGATCGAGCTCGTCCTTCGTGAGCAGGCCCTTCTCGAGCACGACCTCGGGGACCGTGCGGCCGCTCGCTGCGGCCTCCTTCGCGACGGCGGTCGCCTCAGCGTAGCCGATGATGGGGTTGAGCGCGGTCGCGAGGCCGATCGACTCGTGGACCTGGGCGTGCAGCCGGTCGACGTTGGCGGTGATGCCGGTGACACAGCGCTCCGCGAGCGTGCGGCAACCGGCCTCAAGGTGCGAGACGCTCTTGAAGAGCGCATGGGCGATGATGGGTTCGAACGCGTTCAACTGGAGCTGTCCGGCCTCGGCGGCCATGCTCACGGTGACGTCGTTGCCCACGACCTCGAAGGCGATCTGGTTGACGACCTCGGGGATGACGGGGTTGACCTTGCCGGGCATGATGCTCGATCCGGCCTGGACGGCCGGCAAGTTGATCTCGTTGAAGCCGGCTCGCGGTCCGGACGAGAGGAGCCGCAGGTCGTTGCAGATCTTCGAGACCTTCACGGCGATGCGCTTGAGGACGCCGGAGACCTGAACGAACGTCCCCGTGTCCTGGGTCGACTCCACCAGGTCGGGCGAGACCCTCAGCGGAAAGCCGGTGATCCGACTGAGGTGGCCGCAGGCGAGATCGGTGTACTCCGGTGACGCGTTCAGGCCGGTGCCGATGGCCGTGCCTCCCAAGCTGATCTGGTGCAGCAGCCGCGACGCATCCGTGAGCCGCTCCTCGTCGTAACCGATGGTGACGGCGTAGGCGCGGAACTGCTGCCCCAGCGTCATGGGCACGGCGTCCTGCATCTGCGTGCGGCCCATCTTCAACACGGTGGCGAACTCCTGGCTCTTCGCCTCGAACGCCCGCCGCAGCTCGCCCATGCCCTGCAGCAGACCCTGGATGGACCAGAGCGAGGCGACCCTGAGGGCCGTCGGGTAGACATCGTTCGTGCTCTGACTCATGTTGACGTCGTCGAGGGGATGCAGGGCGCGATAGTCCCCACGCGGGTGCCCGAGGCGTTCGAGGGCGCGGTTGGCCACGACCTCGTTGGCGTTCATGTTGGCGGACGTGCCGGCGCCGCCCTGGATCACGCCGACGACGAACTGGTCGTGGAGCTTGCCGGAGCGGATCTCCTCACAGGCGGCGACGATGGCGTCGGCCTTGCGCTTCTCGAGCAGGCCAAGCTCTACGTTCGCGAGCGCCGCTGCCTCCTTGACGGCGGCGAGCGCGTTCACGAGGTGACGGTGCACCGACATCGGCACGTGTGAGATCGGGAAGTTCTCCAGCGCGCGCACTGTGTGCACGCCGTAGTAGGCGTCGGCGGGGACCTCCTTGTCGCCGAGGAGATCGTGCTCGACGCGGGTGGCGGTACTGCTCATGGTGCGCTTCCTCCGTCGTGGCCAGTGCTGCGGTCGCCGGCGCTGGCGCGCCCGCCATTGAGCCTGACATATCTGTGGGCGCGTGACTACCCCCGGCGGCGCTTCGCTTGCCGTTGCGGCGACGGCACACTAGCGTGAGGCCGGCACGGCGGGCGAACGCGGAGCAACGGGATGGACGTAGGATCGCAGGCACATGAGACGGCGGGCGGCAGACCGGCGGACACGGCGCCCGCGGCGGGCGGATCGGCGAAGGCCGGCGGAGCGGAGGAGCGGTCCGCCTCGATCGACGGCGTCCTCTGCGACGCGCGCACGGCGACCGTCCCCGTCTACGACGACGGCCTTCTGCGCGGCGACGGCGCCTTCGAGTTCGTGCGCTGTTACGCGGGCAGGCCGTTCACGCTCGTAGAGCACCTCGACCGCATGGCGAGGACGTGCGCGACGATCCGCCTGCCGTTCCCGCGCGAGCAGCTCGAGGCGGAGATCGTCGCGCTGCTCGCCGCGGCAGGACCCGTGTCGACCGACCTGCGCATCGTGCTCACGCGCGGCGGCCGGCGCATCGTGATCCTCGAGCCGTTCCTCGACTGGCCGCCGGCGCATCTCGCCCTGGTCACCGACTCGCCGCGCGCCGTGCTCGGGGGCGCCAAGACCCTCTCGTACGCCGGCAACATGCTGGCCAAGCGCATCGCCGAGGAGCGCGGCTTCTGGGAGGCGCTGCTCACGTACCCTGACGGCCGCATCATGGAGGTCCAGCAGGCGGCGTTCTTCTGGGCGACGCCGCAGGGCGAGCTCTGCACGCCACCGCTCGGTGAAGGGGTGCTCGACTCGATCACCCGGCGCGTGGTGATGAAGCACCTCGAGGTGGCCGAGCGCACGTGCACGACGGAGGGCGCGCTGGGTGCCGCCGAGGCGTTCCTCGCCGGGACGGCGCGTGAGGTCCAGGCCGTGGCGGTCATCGAGAACCGGACGTTCGACGACCCGCCCGGCCCGTTCACGCGACAGGCGATCGCCGCCTACCGCCGCGAGGTCGAGGACCAGCTCGGCCTGACTGCCGCCGAGCTCTGGGGCGACTGAGGACGCCACGGCGGCCGGGGGCCGGCTCCGCGCCGGCTGCGTCACTTCGCCTTACTCGACCTCAGCCTTCTTCGGCCGCCGCAGCAGCACGACCGCGACGGTCGCGGCGATCGCGGCGGCGATGACGATCCCGACGATGAGGCCGGTGTTCGAGCCGCCCTCGCCGGTCGCATCAGTCGTGGCCACCGGCGCGAGCTCCTGATACGTCGTCCTCGTCAGGTTGAAGAACGGCGCCCCGTCGCCGCCCGTCGGGACCAGGCCGTAGCCCGTCCACTTGTCCGTCCGGTACGCCTGCAGGTTGATGTTGTACCAGAGGATGACGTACGGGCTGTCGCGATAGAGGATCGCCTGCATCTCGTGGACGACCTCGGCGCGCGCCGTCCGGTCGCTCGGGTCCTCGGGGTCGAGGGCCGTCTGCTGCTCGTCGTACAGCTTGTCGTACTCGGGGTTCGAGTAGTTGCTGTCGCCCCAGTTGAGGATCTGCTCGGTGGTGAACGTCGACAGCATGAACCCGGGGTCGATGTCGCCGCGCCAGTTCCAGATGAAGAGGTCGCCGTCG
>CAZTMO010000080.1:0-8205 GCA_964615105.1 uncultured Thermoleophilia bacterium | reverse complement strand
GACGCTGCCGCCGGGCACCCAGCGCGCGTCGTCGCCGAGGGCGCGGATCCCCTTCAGCATGCCGATGATATCGCCCGCGAGGGTGACTTCGCGCACCGGCGTCGTCAGACTGCCGCCCTCGATCAGCACGCCGCTGATGCCGACGGAGAACTCGCCCGAGATCGGGTTCGCCCCTGAGTGCACGCCGACGGCGTCGGTGACGAGGACGCCGCGGTCGACGCCGGCGATGAGCTCGTCGCGCGGCGTGACGGCGCCTTCGACGACGAGGTTGCTCGGCGCGACGGAGGGCGGGCCTTGGTAGCCGCGCTGCGCGTTGCCGGTCGACGCGACCCCTGCCTTGCGCGCCGTGTAGGTGTCGTGGAGAAAGCCCTGCAGGACGCCGCCCTGGACCAGCGGCGTGCGCCGGCAGGGCGTGCCCTCGCCGTCGAACGGCGCGCTGTCGAGGCCATCGGGGTGCGTGCCGTCGTCGACCAGAGTGAAGCGCGAGTCGGCGACCTCCTCGCCTTGACGCCCGACGAAGAGCGAGCGGCCCTTCTGTACTGCCTCGGCGGTGAGCGCCGCGGCGAGGACGCCGAAGACGGCGGCGGCGACGAAGGGGTCGAGCACGACGGCCGCCTTCATCGACGGGCACGCACGGGCGCCGAGCAGACGGCACGCACGTGCCGCCGCCTCGGCGCCGCAAGCCGGCCCGTCCAGGTCCTCGAGCGCGCGCCCGACGGTGTATGAGACGCCGGTCTCGACTTTGCCGTCCTGCTCTGCGAGCACGTAGGCGAACGCGTAACAGCGGCCGGCGCGGTAGCTTCCGCGCACACCGGCCGAGTTCGCCAGGAACACCTCACCGTCGCCGTCGACGTAGACGGTGTCTTCGACGGTCCGCACGCGCGGGTCGGTGGAGAGCGCCGCTGCCTCGACCGACCGCGCCAGATCGACGCGCCGCTCGTCGGTCGCCGCCGCCAGCCGCGGGTCGTACGGATGGACGTCCGCCGGTGGTCCCGCGGCGACCGGCAGTACGCGATACCGGTCTGCGTCGGCCGCGGCGGCGTTCGCGAGCGCGTGCGCGACCACGGCGTCGAGGCCCTCCGTCCCGACGTCCGAGGTCGAGGCGTACCCGACGGCGCCGTCGCGAAAGACGCGCACGCCCAAGCCGCTCCGCTGCGCGTTCACGAGCTGCTCGACCTCGCCTCCATAGACTTTGATGCGGCGCGACACGCCGCGCTCGGCGTACACCTCGACGTCGCGCGCCCCGCGCGCCACGGCCAGCTCCAGGACCCGGTCGACGACATCGAACATCAGCCCGTGCCGCCCACGGTCATGGCGCTGACGCGCAGCGTCGCCTGGCCCGTCCCGACCGGAACGCCCTGTCCGTCCTTGCCGCAGATCCCCGACTTCTCGTCGTAGTCGCCGGCGATCATGTCGACGTTCTTGAGGACCTCGATGCCGTTGCCGACCAGCGTCGCGCCGCGGAGCGGGACCGTGACACGGCCACCCTCGATCAGGTAGCCCTCGGCGACGCCGAAGACGAACGCCCCGCTCGCCGGCTCCACCTGTCCGCCGGCCAGGCTCTTGGCGTAGAAGCCCCTGGGCGTCGCCGCGATCACCTCGTCGGGCGTGGCCGGCCCCGGCGCGATGTACGTCGTCGTCATGCGCGGGAGCGGCACGTGACGGAAGGTCTGGCGACGGCCGTTCCCGGACGGCGCCGCACCGAGCTGCCGTGCGCGCAGCCGGTCGTACAGATAGCCGGTGAGGCGCCCCTCCTCGATGAGCGGCGTCTTCTGCGTCGGTACGGCCTCGTCGTCGAAGGCCTGCGAGCCCCACCCGTTGGGGATCCCGCCGTCGTCAAAGGCGTTGACGATCGGCGCTGCCACGACCTCGCCAATCATGCCCGCGTAGACGCTCGCGCCTTTGGCGACGGCGTCGGCCTCGAGGCCGTGGCCGCAGGCCTCGTGGAAGAGCGTGCCGCCGAACCCGTTGGCGAGGACGACGGGCATCGTGCCCATCGGCGCCGGGCGGGCGTCGAGCATGACGATCGCCTTGGCCGCGGCGGCACGCGCCGCCGCCAGCACGGCGGCCTCGTCCATCACCTCGAAGCCTTTGCTCGCCCCGAGGGTCTCATGCCCCGTCTGAATGACGCCGTCGCGGCGCGCCACGACCTGCACGCTCAGACGCGTGCGCGTGCGCGTGTCGCGCACGACCTCGCCCAGCGAGTTAGCGATGAGGACCTCCTGGCGCACGTCGGCGTAGCCGGCGATGACCTGCGCCACCTCCGCCCCGGCGGCGCGCGCCTCGTCGTCGGCGGCGTGCACAAGCGCGGCCTTGCGCGCCGCCCCGACGTCGCCGGGAGACACGGCGACGGGGTGGCGCCCCGCCTCGCAGCGCACGGCGCCGAGCTTGACCACTGGCTCCGCGTCGCCCGCGTCGCGCAGGGCGGCGGCGACGGCATCGGCCGCCGCCGCCAGGGACGCCTCGTCGAGGACGTCGGTGTGCGCGTAATAGGTGTGCTCGCCGCTGAGGAGGCGCACGCCCGCACCTCGCTCGCGCCCGCCGATCACCTGCTCGAGACGACCGTCCTCGAGGCGCAGGGAGAACCCGTCGCGATCCTCCACGAACACCTCGGCGAAGTCGCCGCCGCGCCGCAGGGCACGCGCGATCGTCGCCCCGGCGAGCGCGAGGTCGAACGTATCCAGATTCACGACCGCGACCCCGCGCCGGTCTCGAGCACCGCACGCAGTGCCGCTGCCGTGCGCGGCGGCACGATAGCGCGGTCGGCAGCGGCGAAGCGCGCGACGGCACGGATGTCGGTGAACACGGCGAGCATGTCGCCGACGGCCTCGTCGATGGTCACGGGTTCACACTCACCTTCGCCGAGGCCGACCGGCGGGATCGTCCATCGCACGCTCGGGGACACAGACGAGCTCGCAGCAGTCGGCGCCGCAGCTGATCGACTTCTCGGCCACAGTGAACGACACGGGTCCGAAGTCCGCCATGACGACCTCGACCACGCCCTTGAGGAACGCACGATGCATGCCGCACACCAGCTCGGGGTCGGCGCCGGAGAGCTCGCGAAACGCGCAGTTGTGGACGGTGACGTGCAAGCCCTCGCCGCGCCAGGCGAGCTCGGGAAGGAGGCCCTGGTCCTCGGCGACGCGGCGCACCACATCGGCGATCTCCTGGCGGGTACGCGGCGCCCGACGACGCTCGGCCACCGCGCGGCGACCCTCCACGACTCCGGCGTCATGAGCGGCGCGGTCGGACTTGTCCGTCGCCGCGTCGGCGGCGAGCGCCGCGAGCGCGAGCCGCGCGAGCAGCTCGTAGCGCCGCGGCGGAAAGCCGAAGGTGACGACCTCGTCGCTCAAGCGATACAGGCGCGCCGGTCGGCCGCCGCCCGGCGCCTTGCGCAGATCGGTGACCAGGAAGCCCGCCTGTTCGAGCTTGGAGAGGTGCATCCGGGCGACGTTCGGATGAAGGTTGAAGCGCCCGGCGACGTCGGCCACGGTCACGTCGGTCCCCCGCTGCTCGGCGATCGCGCGGTAGATGCGGTAGCGCGTATCGTCGGCCAGCACGGCCGAAAGCTCGTGGTCGCGGTCCACCGGCTTTCCTCCAGGACGTCCTCGCGGATACTACAGGCACGGGCCAGCACTGTAAACACGGTGGGCGTAGTGCGAACCCCCCGGCGCGACGGACGATCCGAGCCGATCAGCGTTCGATCTCGAACCGCGACGTGATGGTCACACCGGGCCGCAGCGTGGCTTCGACGCTGCAGTACCGGGTCTCCGAAAGTCCGATAGCGCGCGCGACCTTCTTCTCATCCAGGTCGCCCTTCAGCCGGTAGACGAGGCGCAGAGACGTGTACCGCTTGGGGTGGTCCTCGGCCCGTTCGCCACTCACCTCCACGCTGAACGCCTCGACCGGCTGACGCATCTTCGTGAGGATCGAGACGACGTCCATCGCCGTGCACCCCCCGAGCGCCACCGCGAGCACGTCCATGGGCCGCACGCCGCTGCCGGCAGGATCGTCGCCTCCGGCGAGGTCGATCCGCCCGTCGGGTGTCAGGCCCTCGAACCGCAGGCCCTCGTTCTTCCAGCGTACAGTCACCGATCCGCTCACGTCGCCCCTCCCGATTCGTCGCCCGTCGACGGCCTGCGCTAGACTTGCACCCCGATGACCGTCCTTCAAGCCATCATCCTGGGTATCGTCCAAGGCCTGACCGAGTTCCTCCCGATCTCCAGTTCCGGCCATCTGATCCTCGTGCCGTGGCTCTTCGACTGGCACATGTTGCTCGAGCACCCCGACCTCAACAAGACCTTCGACGTCGCCCTCCACCTGGGGACCTTTTTCTCGCTGCTTGTGTACTTCTGGCGCGACATCGGCCGGCTTCTCGCCGCCTGGTGGCGGACGCTGACGACCCGGCGCATCGAGTCCGTCGAAGGCAAGCTGTCGTGGCTGATCATCGTCAGCACGCTGCCGGCGGCGGTCGTCGGCGTCGCCTTCGAGGACGTCATCGTCAACAGGCTGGGCAAGCCGTGGATGATCGCCGTCCTCATGATCGTCTTCGCCGGCGTGATGTACGCCGTCGACAGGCTGGCCCGCCACGAGCGCGAGATGGCGCAGATGCGCTGGCTCGACGCGCTCCTCATCGGTGCCGCGCAGGCGCTCGCGCTCGCCCCTGGCGTGTCGCGCTCGGGCGTGACGATGGTGACGGGGCTCGGCCTGCGCCTCAAGCGCGAGGCGGCGGCCCGCTACTCGTTCCTCATGAGCATCCCCGTGGTCGGCGGGGCCGCCGCCTACAAGGGTCTCGAGGTCGCGCGCGACGGGCTCCCCGGAGGTACGGCGCTGCCCTTCGCCGTCGGCATCGCCTCGGCGGCGCTCTCGGGCTTCGCGGCGATCTGGTTCTTGCTCGCCTATCTGCGCCGCCACGACTTCACGCCGTTCGTCGTCTACCGCCTGGCCGTGGGTATCGGAGCGCTCGTCCTCATGGTCGTGGGCGTGCGGTCGGCGCTGGGCATGTGACGGGCCCCGCCAGGAGCAGCACGCATTGCGCAACCTCACCCTCGGAGATCGCGGCAGAGAAGTCTCGGACGTGCAGAAGCGCCTGCGTGCCCAGGGCTTCGAGCTCGGACGGGAGGGCGTCGACGGGTTCTACGGCCCCGGTACACGGCTCGCGGTCTGCGCCTTCCAGCAGCGCCGTGACCTCCTGGTCGACGGAGAGGTCGGCGACAACACCTGGCGCGAGCTGGTCGAGACCGGGTATGCGCTCGGCGACCGGCTCCTCTACCTGCGCGAGCCGCAGTTCCGCGGCGACGACGTGCTCGCGCTGCAGGTCAAGCTCAACCTCCTGGGCTTCAACGCCGGGCCTGAGCGCGGCGTCCACGACGAAGAGGTGGAGCGCGCCGTCCTCGACTTCCAGCGCAACGCAGGGCTCCTCGTCGACGGCATCGTCGGCCCGACGATGCTCGCCAAGCTCGAAGCGTTGCGCAAGGCCGAGTCGGGCCGCGAGGGCAAGAAGATCCCCGACCGCCTCGGCGGCTGCGTCGAGGCCCGCTCGCCGGCCGGTCAAGTGGTGGCGATCGACGCCGGGCACGGCGGCGCAGACACGGGCATCGTCGCGGCGGAGGGCCTGACCGAGAAAGACCTCGCTCTCTCCCTCGCCGTGCGCCTCGAGCAGTTGCTGCGCGCCGAAGGCTGCCAGGTCGTGCTCACGCGGGCCGGAGATCAGGACGTGCCCTTGTACGAGCGCACGGAGACCGTCATGGCGGCCGAGGCCGGCTTCATGCTGTCGCTGCACGCGAACGGCAACGAGTCGCCCGCGGCACACGGCGCGGCGTGCTACTTCTTTCAGCGCAGCCACTACTTCTCGGAGCGCGGGCGCAGGTTGGCTGCGCACGTCGGCGCCCGTCTGGGCGAGACCGGAGCGCGTGTTCTCGGCAGCTTCGGGCGCAACTACGCGATCCTGCGCGAACCGCGCTCCATCGGGCTCGTGGTCGAGCCGCTATTCCTCACCAGCCCGGAGGACGCGCGCCGGGCGATGCGGCCCGATTACGTCGACCGCGTCGCCCAGGCGATCAGCGATGGGTTCGTCGATTACCTCACACGGGCGCCGCTGCCGGGGGAACGCGATACGGGCGGCGCGGGCGAAGGCCAGGCCGACGCGGGCGAAGACCAGGCCGGCGCGGGCGATACGCGTGCGCGCGCGAGCCGCGAAGGTGCGTGACATGGCCGACGGCGAGCAGCAGACCGGACTGACGGCGACGCAGGCGCAGCGTCTGCGCGAGCTGGGCGCCGACCCTGTGTCGCTCGACACGACGTACACATCGGCCACAGCTCGGGACGCCGCCTTCAAAGAGCTCGAGAGCGGGCTCGTCCGCGCCGGCAGGGCGCAGCTCGACGAGCTGCGCCGCACCCGGCGCGTCCCCCGCCTCGTCGAGCTCGAGGCGGCGCTGCGCGCCGCCCTCACCGCCGCCGGCTTCGTCGAGGTGGTCACGCCCCACATCATCACCGGCGAGGCGCTGGCGAAGATGGGCGTCGGTCACGGCCACCCGTTGCGCAAACAGGTCTTCCGGCTCGAGGACGGCACCTGCCTGAGGCCGATGCTCGCTCCCAACCTCTACGCGATGCTGCGCAAGCTCGGCCGCCTCTGGAGCCGGCCGTTCGGGATCTTCGAGATGGGCACGTGCTTTCGCCGCGACAGCAAGGGCAGTCATCACCTCAACGAGTTCACGATGCTGAACCTTGTTGAACTGGGTCTCGCGATGGAGGCGCGGCGGCCGCGCCTTGACGAGCTCGCAGAGCTCGTCATGCGCGCCGCCGGTATCGCCGACTTCGACCTCGCGCGCACGACCTCCGAGGTCTACGGCGAGATGATCGACGTCGAGGTCGGGGGGCAGGAGGTCTGCTCGGCCTCGTTCGGCCCCCTCCCCATGGACGACGCCTGGGGCATCGTCGAACCCTGGGTCGGCCTCGGATTCGGCCTCGAGCGCCTGCTTATGGCGCGTGAAGGCTACCCCAACATCGAGCGCGCCGGCCGCAGCATCACCTACGCCGACGGGGTGCGGCTGAACATCTGAACGGGACGCTGCATCCGGACGGCCGTCGTCTCTCAGCCGCCCGCCATCATGTGCCGGCTCAGCTGCCGACCGTCACCTTCTGGTCGCCGGACTCCTCCAGACCACCGCGCAAGCCAACCTTCAAGTCGTTGACGTTAGTACCCGTTGGACCTGTCACCACGAGGCCGCCCAGCGCGCCCAGCGCCGTGCCGCTGTCGTGCGCGGCAAGGGCACCGGCGATATCCACCCGCGCTTCCGCCCCGGCCGCCGCCGTCAGGTCGTCGACCAGCCCACCAGCCGCGTCGCCTGGACCGTCGATGCCGTCCGAGTCCATGCATAGCACGCACGACGGCCCGGACTCGGCCAGCTCCAGAGCAGCGGCTAGCGCCGCCTCCTGACTCGGCCCACCGACGCCTGAAGAGCGATCACGGTCCAGCGTCACGGTCATCTCACCGCCCGCGATCAGTGCCGTGCCCGGGCCCTCGCGGGCGAGGTCGCGTGCGAACGCAGCGCCACCTTCGGCCGCGTCGCCGACGAGGCCGAGCCCCACGATGCGCGGCCGGTAACCCAGGCAACTCGCCTCGACTGCCGCGGCCGCGCACATGGTGGCCGACGTCGCCAGCACATGGGTCGAAACGCGCTCGAGCGCCTTGGGTGTCTCGTCCTCGGGCCGCGCTGAACGCAGCCGCCCGGCGATCGATGGCGGCAGGCACGGCCACAAGTCGTAGCGATCGCAGACTGCGCGCGCGTCGGCGAACGTGGTCGGGTCGGGCACGGCGGGACTGATGAAGACGTCCACCGGGTCGCCGACCACGTCCGAGATGCTGAGATTGAGGACCTCGCCTCGGCAGGCGGCGGCAAGGCGTCCCCCCTTGAGTGCCGACACATGTTTGCGCACGGCGTTCATCTCGACGATGTCAGCGCCGCTAGCGAGGAGCATACGGTTGAGGGCAATCTTGTCGGCGAGCGACACGCCGGCGACGGGCAGCACTGCCAGCGACGAGCTGCCGCCGCTAATCAGCGTAATCAGGAGATCGTCCGGCCGAGCGGCGGCTGCCGTGGCCATGAGCCTGCGGCCAGCGACGAGACTGCGCACATCCGGCACCGGATGGGAAGCCGCCAGCACCTCGATGCGGTCAAGAGGCCGCGCCTGCTCGGGTCTGAC
>CAZTMO010000079.1:0-8260 GCA_964615105.1 uncultured Thermoleophilia bacterium | reverse complement strand
GACGCCGGCCACGACGTCCTGATCTACGCCCCCAAGACGGCGCCGGTCGACTGGGCCGACGTCGAGTCCTCCGATCTCGTCGGCATCTCGACGACGACCTCCACGGCGCCGGCCGCCTACGCGATGGCCGACCGCCTGCGCGCGCGCGGTGTGCCGGTCGTCGTCGGCGGCTCGCACGTCACCTTCATGGCCGACGAGGCGCTCGCGCACGCCGACTACGTCGGTCGCGGCGAGGGCGGCGAGGCGCTGATGCTCGAGCTGATCGACGCCCTTGAGGGCCGGCGCGAGCTCGACTCGATCGCCGGCCTCTCCTTCAGGCGCGACGGCACGGCGGTCCACAACGACCTCCGCCCGCCGTGCCCCGATCTCGACACGCTTCCCATGCCCGATCTCGACCTTATCGTCGGTCACGGGGGCGTCAAGTCCATGCCGATCATGACGAGCTGGGGCTGCCCCTTCGCCTGCAACTTCTGCTCGGTCACGGCGATGTTCGGGCGCAAGTACCGCTTTCGCAGCGCCGAGGACGTCATCGCCGAGATCGCCGAGAAGCGGCCGCGGCGCATCTTCTTCTACGACGACAACATGGCCGCCGACCGCAAGCGGCTCAAGAAGCTCCTGTCGATGATGATCGAGCGCGGTCTCGTCATCCCCTGGTCGGCCCAGGTGCGCACCGACGTCGCCCGCGACCCCGAGCTCCTCGACCTCATGCGCCGCTCGGGCTGCGAGCGCATCGCCCTCGGCCTCGAGTCGCTCGACCAGGCGACGCTCGACGACTTCGAGAAGTCGCAGACCGTCGCGGACATCGAGCGCGCCCTCACCGCCCTCGGCGAGCACGGGATCCTGCCGTTCGGCATGTTCGTCGTCGGCACCGACGCCGACACACCTGCCTCGGTGCGTGACATCGCGACGTTCTGCCTCAAGTACCCCGGCGTGAACCTCATGCTGAACATCCTCACGCCGCTCCCCGGCACCAGGCAGTACGACGACATGGACGCCGAGGGGCGCATCGTCGACCGCGACTGGAGCCACTACGACGCCCAGCACGCCGTTTTCACCCCCCGCCGCATGACGCCCTTCGAGCTGCAGCGGGCGACCCAGCGTACCTACCGCCGCTTCTACTCGACGCACCGCCTGGTCGCCAACGCCCTCCTCCTTCGCATCCGCGCGACGAAGGAGCTGGGCTGGTGCTGGTGGTTCGTGCGCAGTTGGCGTCTGCCCAGGCGCAATCGACTGCACTGGCGCATGCTCAAGGACCTTCGCTCGCCGCGCGTCGGGCGCGGCGGCGCGTAGGCGGCCGGCCTCTGCGCGGCGCTCCCTCGAGTTTGTTCGGGGCGTGTCTGTGACAGAGTCGGTGTGGTCGGTGTCAGCACGACCACGCCCCGATCATCGCTCATGCACGGCTTGTCTCCAGCGCTCGCTGAGCTCGGCGAAGAACACGGCCTCCGCGAGCACCGCCTTCTCGAGCTCGTCGAGCAGCACGCGCTCGTTGGGGCCGTGGATGTCGGCGAACTGGTCGCAGGCGCCGAACAGGATGATCGTGGCCTGCGGCACCCCGTCGGCGAACGCTTTGACGACGGGGATCGCGTAGCCCGCCGCCGTACACGACGGGCGGCGGCCCCACGCTTTGGTCATCGCGTCGACCATCGCCTCCCAGGCCGGCCCGGACGTGGTGGTGGCGAAGCCGTCGCCGGCGTCGCCGGCGCGCGCGGTGAGCTGTACGCCGAGAGGTCTGGCCGCCTCGAGGTGCCGGACGACGGCGGCCTGCGCCTCGGCGGCGCTCTGTCCGGGGGCGACGCGCACGTTCAGCGCGGCGCGTGCGTAGGGCTGCACCTCGGGGGCGGCGTCGTCGACTCTGGGGGCATCGATGCCGGTGATGGTGATCGCCGGGCCTGACCAGAGACGCTCGCCGAGCCCGCCGCTGCCGAAGAGCGGCGCTCCCAGGTCGACGCCGGCGATCGCGCGGAACTCGTCGTCGGTCTGCAAGGCTCCGGTCCACGGGTCGCGGCGCAGCCCGGCGACGGCCACGTCGCCACGCGCGTCGTGCAGCGTCGCGAGGGCGTGCGTGAGCGCGACGAGCGCGTCGGGTGCGGCGCCGCCGAACTGGCCGCTGTCTTTGGCGCTGTCCAGCGTGCGCGCCTCGACGGTCACGGCGGCGTCGCCGCGCGACGAGACGCAGATCGAGGGCTCTCCCGGACGGATGTTGCCTTCGTCGGCGACGAGGATGGCGTCGGCGTTGAAGACGTCGGGGTGCTCGGACGGATAGCCGGCCGCGAGCTGGCTGCCCACTTCTTCTTGACCTTCGATGAACAGCTTGACGTTGACCGGCGGCCTGCCGCCCCAGGCGCGAAGAGCGCCGAGATGCACCAGGATCTGTGCCTTGGCGTCGGCCGTGCCGCGCCCGTAGACGGCGCCGTCGCGTTCGACGGCCTCGAACGGCGGCGTGTCCCACGCCGCCGCATCGCCGGGGCCGACCACGTCGTAGTGCGTGTAGAGCAGCACCGTGGGCGCGCCGGAGGGCCCGGCGAACTCGCCGGTCACGATCGGCGCCGTCTCCGGCAGCTCGAGCGAGCCCATCGCCTGGGCGCCTGCCTCGCGGAACAGGTGGGCGACCGCGTCGTGGGCGCGCAGGAGCGCCGGGCGCGTCGCCTCCGGATAGCCCGGCGCCGACACCGACGGGATCGCGATCAGCAGCGCCAGCTCGTCCTTGAGCCGTGGCATGAGCTCGCGTACTCGTGCCTTCAGCTCGGAGGCCGTCATTCTGGCGCGGCTGTCGTCGATCATCGCGGATCCCCTCTCACCGTCGTGATCCTCCGCGCGCCTCCCGGGCGGCGAAGGCTGGTCCTGCGTTCTCGCGCGTCACAGAGCGTAACGCAGGATCGCGGCGACGCCCTCGCCCCCGGGGACGTCGGGCCGCCGCACGGCGAGTACGCGCGCGCCGCTCGCCAGCGCCCGGCGCGCGATCTCGTCGGCCACGCTGTAGGTGCCGGGGCCGCCTTCGTCCTGGATGCGCACGGTCCCGTCCTCTTCGTCGACGATGCCGGGCAGCGCCTGGTCGATGTCGATGAAGAGCGTCGCGACCGCGCCCAGCGTCGCCGCGCGCGCGGCCGCGAGCACGTCGGTGGTCGCGCGTCCCTGGGCGCGCCGGCGGCTGAACAACGCCGTCAGCGCGTCGAGGTCGTCCCGGTGCAGCCGGTCGAGGATCTCGCGCGCGTCCCGGGCGAGCTCGAGGTCGCTGCGCTCTTCGGGGTTCCCCGCGATCGTCGCTTCGGCCAGGTGCGGGTACGTGCTCACGTTGCGGAAGATGGCGTCAAGGGGAGCCGCTGCGGCGAGGATCAACGGGGTGTCGCGTCCCGCGAGCACCTGTCGCAGCGCCCGGTCCACCAGGCGCGCGTACTGGCTCATCCGGACCTTGCGGCTCTCCGAGCGCTGGGGACGCCCGCTCATCGAGCGGTCTTTGGCGAGCACCTCGCCGACCGCGCTCGCCATGTCATGGGGAAGGTCGGCGACGTCCACGGTCGAGGGCGGCAGGTCGGCCGAGATCTCGACGAGGCGCACGGAGCCCTGGGCGAGGGCGATGACGAACGCTTCCCGGGCCACCGTCACGCTGCGCAGGAGGGGGATGAGGAGGAAGCGGTCCGCGGTCTGCACCGTGGGTTCGAGTGCGTTCGGCAGGCGAAAGGTGAGGATGTGCTCGGCGGTCGCGTAAACGGCGAGGCTGTTGGCCTGGTGCGCCCAGAAGGCGTCGTCGTCGAGAAGATCGTCGAGCTCCTCCTCGATCGCGGCCACGGCGCGGCGGTCGGCGTCGCGGTCGCGCAGCTCCTGCAGCCCGTCGCGGGCGAGGTTCTTGAAGACGAGCTTGTCGTGCTCGATCTTCGGGGTGATGGGGGTGGTGGGAAGGTAGAGCGTGAGACAGGCGGGCTCGCGCACCCCCGCCAGCCACTCGATGTCGGCGCGGGACGGGATGTCGACGTGCAACATGGGCATGCCTCCTTGAGGGACGCAGGCAGGGGTCATGATGGGCCTACCCGCCCGGCACTCTTTCGAGACAACGAGGCCGCGGCGCATGCTGCACCGGATCCTCGCGCCGCCTCAGGTTCTCGCCCCGGCGCGCCGGGTGAGATACGCTCCCGTCGTCTGCCAACGGACCGGAGGTCTCTCGTGCATCGTCAGTGGAGTCCGCGCGCCCTGTCGCTCGTCGCCGCCGGCGCCTGCATCCTGTTCGGTCTCGCGGGATGTTCGTCGGCCGCCGACACTAGCGGCAAGGAGGGCGGCGAGGGCGCCGACCCGGCGCTGCTCGAGGCGACCGACTGGAGGGCGACCGAGATCGCCGGCGCGCCGGCGATCGCCGACGCCGAAGCCCCCGACGTGACCGCCGTGTTCGCCGCCGGCACGATGTCGGGCTCCGGCGGCGTGAACCGCTACACGGCGGAGTACGAGGTCGGCGAGGACGGCGCCATCACGATCTCCCGGCCGGCGGCCACGCTCATGGCCGGGCCGCCGGACCTGATGGAGCGCGAGGCGGCCTACTTCGAGGCGCTCGTCAAGGTGGCCACGTTCTCGGTCACCGAGGACTCGCTCGTCCTGCTGGACGACCAGGGCACGGAGCTGGTGCGCTTCGCGGCCGTCACGCCGGTGCCGCTCGAGGAGACCACATGGAAGGCGCTGGCCTACAACAACGGCAAGGGCGCGCTCGAGTCGCTCGCGGCGGGGAGCGAGATCACCGCCGTGTTCGGCGCCGACGGCAAGCTTTCCGGCGAGGCGACGATCAACCGCTACTCGACGGCGTACGAGGCCTCGGGCGAGACGATGACGATTGACGCCGCCATCGCGACGACCAAGATGGCGGGCCCGAAGAAGCTCATGCGGCAGGAGGCGGCCTACCTGGCGGCGCTGCCGAAAACGGCGACCTTCGCGATCGAGGGCGACGAGCTGTGGCTGCGGGACGCGGACGGCGCGGCGCAGGCGCACTTCGTCGCCGCTGAGTGAGCGGCCGAACAAGCGGCTGAGAGCGGCCGGCGGGCGCGGCGTCGCCGGCCGGCCCGCTGCGCGGCCGCGAACACAGCCCGGCTGCTCGCCCGGTACGTCCCGAAGCCGTTGTCGTCCACGAGGGCGTCGATCTCCGCATCGATCGTCGATCTCCTCAGCGATGAGGTCCAGGGCCGCGGCGTCTGCGCCGCGGGCGCGCAGGGCGTCCAGCCCTTTCTTGGCGAGATCTCGGTGGGGACTCCATCCCCGCACCTCCACGAACGAGACGCGACACCTGCGCGCAGCACCGACCGCGGCAGACTCCCGCTGCAGCCGGCTCACCCGGAGAACAGCGACGGCACCTCGCTGACCGCCCGCAGCGGAACCGCCTCGACAGCCTCCGAGATCCGATAGCGGCGTTCGCCCGGATAGACCACAACGACCCTGGAAAGACCCAGGTCCTCGACCGCGATGCGGATGGACGCAGTCAGCCTCGGGGCGTCGACTCGCTTGCATTCCACGCCCACGAGGCGATCTCCTTGGCGTAGTACGAGATCGATCTCGGCTCCCTGGTGGGTGGCCCAGAAGTACGCCTCGTCGTGCGGCTCACGAGCGAGCACCTGCTCGATCGCGAATCCCTCCCACGAGGCTCCGAGCTTGGGATGGGTGTACAGGTCCGCCGGAGTGGCGATGCCGAGGAGTCGATGGAGCAGGCCACTGTCGCGCACGTAGACCTTGGGGGCCTTGACCTGCCGCTTGCGGAGGTTCGCGTGCCACGGATGCAGTTGCCGGATCATGTAGGCATCGGTCAGAAGGTCGAGGTAGTGCCTCACCGCCTTGGTCCCGACGCCCATCGAAGCCGCCGGGTCCGTCGCGTTCCAGATCTGGCCGTGGTAGTGGGCGAGGATGGTCCAGAAGCGACGCAGGGCGACTGCGGGGACGCGCACGCCCCACTGCGGCAGATCACGCTCGATCAGCGAGAGGATGAACTCGCCACGCCACGAGACGCTGTCATCCTCGGTCGGCGCAAGGAACGATCGCGGCAGACCACCTCGCCGCCACAGGACGTCGGCGCTGCCGGCGCCGATCTCGTCGAGCGTGAACCCGCTCATCACGACTCGTTCGGCCCTGCCCGCCAGGCTCTCGGACGTCTGACGGAGCAGCGATCCGGAGGCGCTGCCCAGGATGAGGAACCGCGCCGGCGACGGGGCTCGGTCGGCGAGCACTCTGAGCGCGGGGAAGAGATCGGGCAGACGCTGCACTTCGTCGATGACCACGAGCCCGGAGAGGGGGCGGAGCGCCGTCATCGGCTCCTCCAGTCGTACGAGGCTGGCAGGGTCCTCGAGATCGAAGTAGTTCTCGGAGTCCGCCCGGAGGAACTCGCGCGCCAACGTCGTCTTGCCGCACTGGCGTGGGCCCGTGAGGACGACGATCGGGCTGCGTCGAAGCGCCCGCTGGATGCCTGCTTTCAGGTCATCGCGAGGTACCATGCACGCATACTACCATGAAAAGCGGTCCACTACGGACAGATTTTCATGGTGAGCGGCGTAGTGGCACGCCGCGCCGTGCCCAGGGCGCCGGCGAGCCTCAGGCGTCGCAGAGCTCGCCGGCGGCCTTCTCGAAGCGCATCTTGCACATCGCGTACTCCTCCGGTGCGGCGATCGGGTAGTCGCCGTCGAAGCACGCCCGGCAGAACTGGCCTTCGGGCAGGCCGGTGCTGGCCTGCAGCCCGTCGAGCGAGAGGTAGTGCAGCGTCGTCGCCCCGATCTCGGCGCGGATCTCGTCCACGCTGAGGTTGGCGGCGATGAGCTCGGCGCGCGTCGTCATGTCGATGCCGTAGAAGCACGGCCATTTGATGGGCGGCGAGCTGATACGCAGATGGACCTCCGCCGCGCCCGCCGCGAAGAGCATGTCGACCAGCTTGCCGGTGGTGTTGCCACGCACAATGGAGTCGTCCACCACGACCAGGCGTTTTCCCTTGATGACCGAGGTCAGCGGGTTGAGCTTCATGCGGATGCCGCGCTGGCGCAGGTCCTGGTCGGGCTGGATGAAGGTGCGGTAGACGTAGCGGTTCTTGATGAGGCCCTCGGTGTAGGGGATGCCGGAGGCGGCGGCGTAGCCGATCGCGGCGGGGATGCCGGTGTCGGGCACGGGGACGACGAGATCCGCTTCGACCGGCGCCTCGAGGTGGAGGTGGCGACCCATCTCCTGGCGACACTGATGCAGGTTGCGCCCGGCCATCATGGAGTCGGGCCGGGCGAAGTAGATGAACTCGAAGACGCAGAGAGCCGGCCGCGCCCCTTCGAGGGTGACCCGTTCGCTGCGCAGCCCGTGCTTATCGTCGACGATCACGATCTCGCCGGGCTCGATCTCGCGTACGAACTCGGCGCCGATGATGTCGAGGGCGGCCGTCTCGCTGCTGATCACCACATCGCCGTAGTAGCGGCCGAGGACGAGCGGGCGAACGCCGAACGGGTCGCGAAAGCCGACCAGGGCGTCGCCCGAGAGCACGGCCGCCGAGAAGGCGCCGCGGATCTTGGCGACGGCCGTGCGGACGGCGCCGAGCAGGTCGCCGTCGCTGTCGTGGGCGATCAGGGCGGTGATGACCTCGGTGTCGGTCGTGCCCGAGAACCTGACGCCTTGGGCGATGAGCTCGTCGCGCAGGGCGGTCGTGTTCACGAGATTGCCGTTGTGACCGAGGGCGATCACATCGCCGTTGCGTGAGCGCACGAGCGGCTGCGAGTTGTGCCAGTGCGTGGAGCCGGTCGTCGAGTAGCGGACGTGACCGATCGCGTGCTGTCCCTCAAGGCTGGTGAGCATGCGCTCGTTGAAGACCTGCGAGACGAGGCCGAGGTCCTTGATGACCGTGACCCGGCGCTCGTCCGAGACGGCGATGCCGGCGCTCTCCTGGCCGCGGTGTTGCAGCGCGTAGAGGCCGAAGTAGGTGAGGCGCGCGACGTCGTGGTCCGGCGCGAAGATGCCGAACACGCCGCAGGCATCACGGAGATGACGCTCGTCAGGCAAGTCGATCGGGCAAGGACTCGTAGGCGGCGAAGAGATCGCGCACCCGTACGCTGAACAGCTCGCTCCCCCCCATGGTACACCGCAGGCGGTCGCCGGTCACGACGCCGGCGACGCGGTGCGGGACGCCGTCAAGGAGCGGCTCGAGCGCGTCGAGATCGCCGGGGGCGCAGGTGGCGACGACGCGGGTCGGCGCTTCGCCGAACAGGGCGAGGTCGGGCCGCCCGGCGGCGCCCGGCGACTGCCCCGGCGCGGCGAGCAGCGCCTCGGGAAG
>CAZTMO010000078.1:0-8379 GCA_964615105.1 uncultured Thermoleophilia bacterium | reverse complement strand
ACGGGCGTCCGGCTGGAGCTGCCCCGTGCGGTCGAGCTGCTCCGCGACGCCGGCGCCCGCGTCGACGCCGGCGGCATCGTCCGCATCCCGCCGTCGCTCGTCGACTGGGCGCTCGAGCGCGCGCCGCGTGCGTTCACGGTCTACGATCAGACCGGCGCGCCGGCGATGGTCCTGGACGGCGAGCGCACGTTCTACGGTCCCGGTTCCGACTGCCTCAATCTGCTCGACCACCGGACGGGAGCACGGCGCGAACCGGTGATAGCCGACGTCGCCGACGGCGTCTCGCTCGTCGACGCGCTGCCCAACGTCGACTACGTCATGTCACTGCTGCTGCCGACCGACGTCGACGACAGGGTCGCCGACCGGCGCCAGATGCGCGAGATGTTGACGCGTACGCGCAAGCCCATCGTGCTCGTCTCCTACGAGGCCTCCGGCTGCTACGACGCCGTGGCGATGGCCGAGGCGGTGGCGGGCGGATCCGCGGCGCTCGCCGCCCGCCCCTTCCTCGCCTGCTACGTCAACACGGCGACCGGACTGCTGCACAACGCCGACGCCCTCGAGAAGACGATCTTCCTCGCCGAGCGCGGCATCCCCATCCTCTACATTCCGGGCTCGCAGGCCGGCGTGACCGGGCCGGCGACGCCGGCCGGCGCCGTCGTGTACTTCTGGACCGGCGTCCTCACCGGCCTCGTCCTCGCCCAGGTCGTCAAGGAGGGCGCGCCCGTGATGACCAAGGGGTGGGGCGGCGGCGGCCTCGACATGAGGACGATGGTCTACGGCTACGCGAGCCCCGACCAACGCGCGACGGCGATCGCCCTGAGCCGCTGGGCCGACCTGCCCAGCTTCTCGTTGGCGGGGGCGAGCGACGCGAAGCTCGTCGACCAGCAGGCCGCCGCCGAGGCGGCCCTCTCGCTCGCCGTCGAGTCGCTCGCCGGGCCGGACGTCGTCCACGACCTCGGCTACCTCGAGTCGGGGCTCACGTACTCGTTCGCCCAGCTCGCGATCTGCGACGAGATCGTCGGCTGGCTGCGCCACTTGCGCGCGCCCTACGACGTGAGTGACGAGGCGCTGGCGCTCGACGTGATCGACGAGGTCGTGGCCGACGGGCAGTTCCTCGCGACGCCGCACACGATGCGGCACTATCGCGAGCTCTACTACCCGCGCCTCTTCGAGCGCGCGAGCTACGAGGCGTGGCGCACGAAGGACGGCGGCACGCTCGCCGACCGCGCCGGACGGCTCGTCGACGAGCTCCTCGACGCGGCGTCCGCGCCCGCGCCGCTCGCCTGCGACGAGGAGCTGCTCGCGATCATCGCCGCCGCGGAGCGACGGGTCCAAGCGTAGAACGAACGGTGGCGGCGGCGCAGCGGAGCGACGTGTCGGGGCGTAGAAAGGGGCGCCGGCGAGGCTGCGGCCCGGGAGCCGCGGCGCCATCGTCAGGCATGACCAGCGTCGCCCTCAGGCTCGAGGGCGTGGACACGCTCGCTGAGCGTACGGCTCAGGATCTCGTCGATGAGCGCGCAAGCCTGGGCCAGGCGCGGGTCGACGACCTGGAACCACACCCGCCCGCCGTCGCGGCGACGCCGCACGAGGCCCTCACGCTGCAGCACCGCGAGGTGCTGCGAGAGGTTCGGGCCGCTGACCTCGAGCGCAACCGCCATCTCGGCAGGCGTGCGGTCGCGCTCGCAGAGAAGGTGGACGATCTCGTGACGTGTCGGGTTGGCGAGCGCGGCGAAGACGCCGGCGAGGATAGCATGGCGCTGTCGGTCCCTGGTCACGGCAGCATTCTTGCATGGTTTCGCATCTTCGAAACTTGGAAATCTCAAGAGGCGGCATGGCGACGACGGGCGGGCGCCCGGCGCAGGAATCGACGGGGCGGGCGCCCCGCGAAAGGACCGACACATGGACATGGACGTGTACTTCCCGGGCGGCAAGCGCGTGAACGCCGACTACAACGGCTTCACGATCGCCACCGACCAGCCGGCGATGGGCGGTGGTGACGGGTCCGCGCCGGCTCCCTTCGACCTGTTCCTCGCCTCCATCGGAACGTGCGCAGGCATCTACGCCCTCGGCTTCATGCAGCAGCGCGGCATCGACCCCGAAGGGGCAAGGCTGACGATGCGCACGCACCCCGACCCCGAGCGCGGCCTGATCGGGTCGATCGACCTCGAGTTGACGCTGCCGCCGGGCTTTCCCGAGAAGTACCGTGCCGCGGTCGTCAACGCCATGAACCTCTGCGCGGTGAAGAAGCACCTCCACGAGCCGCCCGCGTTCAACGTGACCGCCGTGACCTCGTGAGCACGGCGGACCCCGGGCAGCCTGGAGCACGGCCGGCTGCCGACGGCAGGGAGCACGGGCGACCCCGGACGGCCTGAGACACGGCGGCGGGGCGGGCCTCACGGCGGCGGGGCGGGCCTCAAGGCCCGCCCCGCCGCCGTGTCTCACGTGTCT
Organism: uncultured Thermoleophilia bacterium; assembly: GCA_964615105.1. Lineage (GTDB taxonomy): Bacteria > Actinomycetota > Thermoleophilia > UBA2241 > UBA2241 > UBA2241. The sequence goes on along the minus strand of CAZTMO010000078.1, from coordinate 5,931 downwards.
CGTATCGGTGTGCGACGCGACCGCGCCGCCTGTCAGCAGCCTCAGCCGAAGCCGCTGGTCGGCCGCACGCCGCCGCAGTCGGGGTGCGACAACGCCCCGTTACGAAGATAGCTCGTCAGCGTCTGGCGCACGTTACGCGAGACACAGGCCGGACAGCGCTTCTGCTGCTCGCGGATCGCCACGCGGGTGACCACCCTGAAGGCGTGGCCACAGTCGCGGCAGACGAGGTCGATGCGCGCCATCAGGCAGAAGCCTCCGCCGCCGCTTCGCGCGCCTTGCGCGCCTCGACCTCGGCGGCATGCGCCTGCACGCGGGCGAAGTAGACCGCGAGCGGCCGGTAGGCGAGGTGCGCCCACTTGCCGAACGGCACCTCGAGCACCAGCATCGGCACCACGCCCATCAGGTGGACGACGTACATCACGTTGGCGGCGGTCTCGAAGCCCGTCCGGTGCAGCACGCTCTGCAGCACCCCCGTCACGGCGACGTACAACAGCAGAAAGAGGAACATCCAGTCCGACTCGTGCGAGCGCTGGTGCTGCGGCAGGTCCTTTCTGACCCGGCCGCGGAGGTTGAGGATCACCGCCGCGATGAGCCCGATCGAGGCGAGGTAGCCGAAGGCGTGCACCCGCCAGTCGATCGCCGGCCCGGACTGCATCTGGTAGAGGAAGAACATGATGAGCACGAGCATCGTCACGTAGCTCAGCATGAGCGCGAGGTGAATGAGCCATGGCCGCTTGCGCTCGCACTGCCGGTACTTGGGCTGACTGAAGAAGTGCACCGGCAGTGTGGCCAGCGCGGCCGCGTACGAGCCGGGCGGCGCCCCGCCGAAGCCGTCACGGCCCATCACGTTGCGCCACATGCGCACGACGTTGATCCCCAGCAGCACGAAGAGCACTGTGGCCATGGCCCAGTCGAAACGGTGGACCCAGTGCGCCGGCAAAAAGGCGTTCTCGCCGGCGTAAGTGTGGATGCTGCCGCCGTTCAGGATGCCGAACGTGACGAACCCGACGCCCGTGAGGACCGCCGCCAACAGGATCGCGACGACCTCCCAGGCCGGCGAGCGGTAGAAGAGCCGGGCGATGCCGCTGAAGTCGTACGTCGCCGTGAGCCAGCGGCGCATGCTCATCATCGTCTCGCCCGGCTCGGCCTCTTTGGGGCACTGCTCGGAGCACTCGCCGCAGTAGTAGCAGAGCCAGGGCTCGAGCTGCCCCTTGAGCTTGTCCTTCAGCCCCAGTTGCAGGGCGTGCATCGAACGGCGCGGCAGGACGTGCGACGCCTCGGAGTGCACGCAGACGGCGGAGCAGTTGCCGCAGTTGTAGCACTTGGCCACATCGTCGGCGCCGTATGCCTTCAGTTCGTCGGCGAGCCCGGGGGTGATCGTCTGTGCCATCGCGCTCTCGCCCCTCCGCTCAGATGAACAAGTTGACGTTGGCTTCGTCGGCATGGGCGAGGTACGACGCGACACCCTCGAACTCGATGTCGTCGATCAGCTCCTCGGGCTTGAAGCCCAGGATGTCCATCGAGAGCGTGCAGGCGACGAATTTGACGCCTTGCTCACGGGCGCTGTCGAAGAGCTCCTCGAGCGACATCCCGCCGGCGTCCTTCGTCGCCTTGCGCATCATCGGCGCGCCGGCGCCGGCGAAGTTCATCTTCGAGAGGCCGAGCTTCTTCGTCCCCTTGGGCATCATGCCGCCGAACATCTTCTGCAGGGTGCTCTTGCCCGCGCTCGCCGGCTTCTCCGGCCTGCGCAGGATGTTGAGGCCCCAGAAGGTGCAGAAGATGGTGACGTCGTCGCCCATGGCGGCGGCGCCGTTGGCGATGATCAGCGCCGCCATCACCCGGTCGAAGTCGCCGCTGAACAGGATGATCGTCTTCTTGGTGGTGTCCACGTGCGTTCTCCTCTCCTGATCCGCGTCAGGCTTCTTCTCGGGGGACGGCCTCGTAGGCGAAGTAGCCGTCGTCGTCGACTTCCTTGATCTCGGCCACCCAGCCGTACTTGCGCAGGCCCATGACCCAGTAGACGACCTCGTGCGCGGGCTTGCCGACGGCCGCCGCGATCTGGGGGATCGTCAGGGGTCCATCCGCGAGAGCCGCGAGGATGCGACCTCGCATGACGTGCTCGTCGCGGACGATCTCGCGCACGTCGCGGAGCGGCGTCTCGCACTGGTCGGTGTAAGCGACCGTCATTGACACACCACCTCCAGCATGCCGTCGATCATGGCCTTGATCTGGGCGTCGGTGTAGCCCTGCAGGTCGATCGCGTCCGACGGGCAGACGGGGACGCAGCCCCCGCAGCCCTTGCAGGCGGTCTTCGAGATCGCGGCGATCTCCTTGCCGTCGGCGCTCACTTCGGCGATGGCGTCGTACGGACAGGTCGTCTCGCAGGCGCCGCACCAGGTGCACGCCTCGACGTCCACGGTCGCGACCAGCGGGTCGAGCTCGGCGTATCCGCGCTTGAGGATCGCGGCGCTCTGGGTCACCGCGGCGAGGCCCGAGGCGACCGCCTCGGACGAGCTGCGGGGACCCTGGCAGGCGCCGCAGATGTAGGTCCCGTCGACGACCGTCTCGACCGGGCGCAGCTTGGGGTGGATCTCGTTGTAGAAGCCGCTGGTACCGACGGGCAGCTTGAGCGTGCTCACGAGCGCGTCGTTCTCGCGCGGCACCATGCCGGTGACGAGGACGACGAGGTCGGCGGCGAGTGCGACGTCCTCTCCTTCGGAGAGCAGGTCGCGCGCCGTCACCGTGATGCGGCCGGTCGTCGCGTCCTTCTCGATGGCCGGCGGCTCGTCGTCGGGGTACTTGACGAAAGCCGAGCCCTTCTCGAGAGCCTCGGCGTACAGCAGCTCGAACTTCCCGTAGGTACGGATGTCGCGGTAGAAGTGGTACTGGTGGACGCGGCCGGGCCGCTCCGCGACCAGGGTCGCGGTGTGCACGGCCGCGGTGCAGCAGTAGCGCGAGCAGTAGGTGTTGGCGCCCTCGACGCCCTCGTCCTGGCGACTGCCCACGCAGTAGATGTAGGCGATCGTGCGGACAGGCCGGCCGTGGTACTCGAGCGGCCCGTCCGTCTCGTCGAGAAGCTTCTTGAACTCGGCGATCGTCACGACGCCGTCGCTGCCGTAGCCGAGCTCGCCCTCGCCGGGCCGGTACGTGTCGAAGCCCGTCGCGATGACGATCGAGCCGACATCGACCTGGACCTGCTCGAGCCGCTCGCCGTTGCTGACAGCGATCGTCGCCCGGTAGTTGCCGAAGCTGCCGTTCTTTGCGACGAGCTCCGCGCCGGTGAAGACGGTGATCGCCGGGTGTGCGCGCACTCTCTCCTCGAGCCTGGCGATGAGCTCGCCGCCGTCGCGGCCGTGCGGGTACATGGCGCCGAAGCCGGCGACCCAGCCGCCGAGCGTCGCCTCCCTCTCGACGAGGAAGACCGAGAGGCCGATCTCGGCGAGGCCGAGGGCGGCGCGCAGGCCGGCGACGCCGCCGCCGACGACGAGGCTTTTCGGCGTCGTCTCGACGACGATCGGCTCGAGCGGTTCGGTGAGGCGCGTGCGGTTGATGCCGGCGCGCACCAGGCGCACGGCCTTCTCGGTCGCCCCTTCATGGTCGTCGGTGTGCGTCCACGAGCACTGCTCGCGTACGTTCACCTGCGTGTATTGGAAGGGGTTCATGTCGGCACGCCTTGCGACGTCGCGGAACGTGTGCGTGTGCAGCTTGGGCGAGCACGAGGCGATGACGAGCCCGTCGAGGCCCTGCTCACGCGCATCCTCGATGATCTCGTTCTGCGTCGCGTCCGAGCAGGTGAACATGGCCGTCTTGGCGACGGCCACGCCCTCCTCCTTTTCGATGCGGGCGACGACCTCGTCGACGTCGACGTGGTCGCTGATGTTGCCGCCGCACTGGCAGACGTAGACGCCGATCTTGCGGGCTGTGTTCGGTGCGCCTTCGGCGTCCCGCCCCATACCTTCGCCACGTTGGGTACTCATGAGGCCACCTCCGCCAGCACGGGGTCGGCGACCTTGGCGCCGGCCTCCCCGGCGGCGGCACGCGCCTTCTCGATGTGCGCGGCGGCCTGGGCGACCGCGGCGCCGGCGTGCAGGATCGTGTCGGGGATGTCCTTGACGCCCGAGGCCGAGCCGGCGACGAAGACCCCCGGCAGGTTGGTACGGCCGGGGTCCATGTCGTCGTCGGCCTCGCCGACGTAGAGGTACTCGTCGAGCTCGAGGGCGCCGTCATCGAAGAGCCCGGCGGCCTCGGTGTTCGGCTGCACGCCGACGGCGAGCACGACCATGTCGTACTCGGCCTCGACGATGCCGCCGTCGCCCTCGACGTCCTCGTAGCGCACGATGAGGTTGCCGTTCTCCTTCTCCGTGATCTTCGCCACGCGACCCTTGATGAACTGCGCGCCCATGTCCCTGGCCTGCTTGTAGAACTCGTCGTAGCCCTTGCCCACGGCGCGCACGTCCATGTAGTGCACGCTGACGTCGGCCAACGGCAGGGCGCCCATGATGAGCTGGTTGTGCTTGACCGAGTACATGCAGCAGATGCGCGAGCAGAGCGGGTTGCCCACCTGGGCGTCACGCGAGCCGGTGCAGAGGATGTAGCCGATGCTGTCCGGCACCTTGCCGTCGCCCGGGCGCACCACCGCGTTGAACGGACGCGTCGGGGCGAGCAGGCGGTCCATCTGCATGCCGGTGACGACGTTCTTGTACCTGCCGTAGCCGTACTCGGGCTTGGCGTCGGCCGGGAAGAGGTGAAAACCGGTGGCCAGCACCACAGCGTCGACGTCGACTTCGATCTGTTCCTCGCGCATCGTGAAGTCGATGCAGTCGGCCGGGCAGACGTCGACGCAGGCGTTGCACTCGGAACAGACGCCGCAGTCGAGGCAACGGGAGGCGCCGAGGAAGGCCTCTTCTTCGCTCATCGGCCCCTCGATCTCCCTGAAGTCGGACGGACGTTCGACCAGCGTCTCGCGCTCGGCGATCGGTTCGCGCCGCTCGTAGACGTCCTGGCGCGCGAGCACGCGCTGCTTATCGGCGACCGGGAGCGCCTCGTCGAAGGCGTCCGGATCGAACGCCTCGCCACGCAGGTAACGGTCGATCATGAACGCGGCGCGGCGGCCCTGGCCGACGGCCCGGGTCATCGTCGTGGGGCCGTCGACCACGTCGCCGGCGGCGAAGACGAACGGGACCGCCGTCTGGAGGCTGCCGGCATCCGCCGTGAGCGTGCCGTCGCCGTCTGTGTGCAGGCCGAACGCGGCGGTGTCGGGCGCCATGCCGGTGGCGCAGATGACGACGTCGACGGGACGACGCGACTCCGACCCGGCCACCTTCACCGGCCGACGCCTGCCCGATGCGTCGGGCTCGCCGAGCTCGGTGCGCACGCACTCGACTTCGGCGAGCGCCCCGCCCTCGCCGCCGAACAGGCCCACAGGCAAAGTCAGATAGTCGAAGACGACCCCTTCGGCCTCGGCGCACTCGAGCTCGCCGCGCTGGGCGGGGACCTCGTCGCGACTGCGACGGTAGACGACGCGGACCTCGGCGGCGCCGAGGCGCATCGCCGTCCGGGAGGCGTCGATGGCGACGTCGCCGCCGCCGACCACGAGCACCCTCTTGCCCGTGAGGTCCATGGGCCGGCCGAGGTTGACGTCGGCGAGAAAGCCGAGCGCGTCCCGCACGCCGTCGAGCTCCTCGCCCGGCACGCCCAGCGGCAGCGACCTGTGCGTGCCCGTCGCGACGAGCACGGCGTCGAAGCCCTCGTCCTTGAGCTTCGCCGGGTCGTCGATCCGCACGCCGGTCGTGATCTCGACGCCGATGGCGGTGACGTTCGCGATGTCGTCGTCGACGACGTCCTTGGGCAGCCGGTAAGCGGGAAGGGCGAGGCGGAGCATGCCGCCCGCCTGCTCCGCCGCCTCGAAGATCTTGACGCCGTAGCCCTTGC
>CAZTMO010000077.1:0-8400 GCA_964615105.1 uncultured Thermoleophilia bacterium | reverse complement strand
CCGGGCTCGTCGTGCCGCGGCACCGCGCCGCGCGCGTCACGCCGGCCGCCGTCAAGGCCTCGGCCGGCACTCTCGAGCATCTTCCCGTGGCGCAGGTCGCCAACGTGGCGCGCTTTCTGCAACAGGCCAGGCGCGCCGGCTTCTGGGTCTACGGCGCCAGCGCGGAGGGGGCCTCGACCCACACGGCGCTCGACCTGCGCGACCGCGCCGTCTTCGTGTTCGGCGCCGAGGGCTACGGTCTGCGCCCCCTCGTCGCCCGCACCTGCGACGTCCTCGCCGCGGTCCCCATGCGGGCCCCGGTCGAGAGTCTCAACGTGAGCGTCGCCGCCGCTCTCTTCCTCTTCGAAGCGGTCCGCCAGCGGGGCGGTGGGCCGGCCGTGCGGCCGGACCAGAGGACGCGGCCTGGCGGAGCCGGTGCTGAGCGCCGTCATGAGTCCGGCCGGGATCGCCGATGAGCCGCACTCTCTACATCGTCGACGGTTACAACGTCCTTCACGCCCTCTTCCCGCAGGTCGCCAAGGAGGAGCTCTTCGCGCGCCGCGACTGGCTGGTCGACCGCCTCGCCGACCACGTCGCCGTGGTCGGCGCCTCCGCCATCCTCGTTTTCGACGGCCCCGGCGCCGCCCCGACCAGCAGCCGGCCGATCAAGGGCGCTCCGGTCGAGGTCTGTTTCGCCGGCGGGGCCTTCACCGCCGACACCCTGATCGCGCGGCGCATCGCGGGACAGCCCGCCGACGTGGCCATCATCGTGGTCAGCGCCGACGCCGAGGTGCAGCGCACGGCGACCCGCGCCGGGGTGCGCCGGATGACCCCTCGCGAGCTCGGTGCCGAGCTCGCGAGGGGTCCAGATGATGAGAGAGCCGCGCAGGCTCTTGACTCTGCCCGAGACTCCACTAGAATGCGCTCACGGCTTGAGGATAAAGTAGACCCTGAGACTTTGCGCCGGCTGGAAGATCTCAGAGACAAGCCGGGTTGAGTCGTTCTCGACAGGGCAAGCGCCCGATTTGCAGGGGCGTCGACTGGAGGAGGGGGGATGAGAGGTTCGCGTCAAGGGGAGTCCGGACGCAGTGCGAGCCACGCGCACAACCTTCAACCCTACGCTGAGAGTTCAGACCTCGCGCTGGTGAAGGCCCACCGTCGCGGCAGCCAGTCGGCGCTCGACGCCCTCATGCTGCGTTACCACCAGTTCGTGCGCCTGAAGGCGAGCTCGTACTTCATCGCCGGCGGCGACGCCGAGGACCTCATCCAGGAGGGTCTCGTGGGGCTGTACAAGGCGGTGCGCGACTACCGTGACGACCGTCAGGCTTCGTTTCGCAGCTTCGCCGAGCTCTGCATCACGCGGCAGATCATCACCGCGATCAAGACGGCGACCCGGCAGAAGCACGTGCCGCTCAACGGCTACCTCTCGTTCAGTCAGGCGCCGAACGACGCCGCCGACGACGGCGACTGCTCGCTGGCCGATGTGCTCCCGGGTCCGAGCACGCACGACCCGGTCAACCAGGTCATCTCGTCAGAAGAGGTCGACAGCCTCATGGCGTGCCTGACCTGCACCCTGTCGGACCTCGAAGGACGCGTGCTGCGGCTCTACTTCAACGGCCTCTCCTACGAGCGTATCGCCAGCCAGCTCGGCTGCGACTGCAAGACCGTCGACAACGCCCTGCAGCGTATCAAGCGCAAGGTCGGCACGCACCTGGAGAGCCGCAAGGTCATGTACTGACGGGGGCGGGGAGGCCTGCCGGCCTCCCCGCCCCCGTCCCCCGTCCGGACTGAGGGCCGCGTCCTAGAACGTCATCAGGCTGACGTCGTGTCCCTGTTGCTGCACAAGCAGCTTGAAGTCGTGCGGGTTGGCGGCCACCGAGGCGGCGTCGCTGAGCGTGATCATGTTGTCCTCGTAGAGCTTGAGCAGCGCCTGGTCGAAGGTCTGCATGCCGTAGAAGTCGCCCTCGCTGATCGCGTCGTGGATGAGGTGCGCCTGCTCGGGGTCGAGGATGAAGTCGCGGATGCGGTTCGTACAGATCATGACCTCCACGGCCGGCACGCGGCCCTGGCCGTCGGCACGCACCAGGAGGCGCTGCGAGATGATCGCCTTGAGCGTGCCCGCGAGCATGATGCGGATCTGCTTCTGCTGGTGTAGCGGGAAGAAGTCGATGATGCGGTTGATCGTCTCGGTCGCGTCGATCGTGTGCAGGGTGCTCATCACGAAGTGGCCGGTCTGGGCGGCGGTGAGGGCCGCTTGCACCGTCTCGGTGTCGCGCATCTCGCCGATCAGGATCACGTCGGGGTCCTGCCGGAGCACGTACTTCAGCGCCGTCGCATAAGAGTCGGTGTCGAGGCCGATCTCGCGCTGGTTGACGATCGACTTGCGGTCCTTGTGCAGCACCTCGATCGGGTCTTCGACGGTCACGATGTGGCGCCTCATCTGGGCGTTGATATGGTCGATCATCGCGGCCAGCGTGGTCGTCTTGCCCGAGCCGGTCGTGCCGGTGACGAGGGTCAGGCCGCGCGGCTCGAGCGAGACGCGCTTGATGATCTCGGGCAGGTGCAGTTCCTCGAAGCTGGGGATCTTCGTCTGCACCTGGCGCATGGCGATGCTGATGCTGCCGCGCTGGCGAAAGACGTTGACGCGGAAGCGGCCCAGGTTCGGCGCGGAGTAGGCGAAGTCGATCTCGTTGTGCTCCGAGAACCGCCTGATCTGCTTGTCGGTCATGATCGAGGCGGCCACGTCCTTGGTGTCTTCCGGGGTCAGCGGCGGCTGGTCCATCAGGGAGAGCTCACCGTCGACGCGCAGCACCGGCGGGCTGCCCGCCTTGAGGTGGAGGTCCGACGCGTTGCGCGTCATCATCTCGGCCAGCAGTTCATCGATCGGTTTCACGTCTCGACCTCGTGGTTCGACGACAGACTCTTCACCCATTATTCGACAGCGGACGCGAAAGCCTTACCTGTCCGGCGGCACGACACCGATCCTCGGCCAGGTGACCGATCGTCAGCCACATGACCGGCCGGCGCGCGAATCGCCGGCACGCCCGGACCACGCCCGCGTGTCACACCTTGCATAGTCGATGATGCCCATGTGCGCAAGAGTGGGACGGACGAAGCGGTGTCTGGGCGAGCAACGGCGGCCGTCCGGGCGTGGGGCGGCGAAGAAATGGGGCCCGGGGACCGCAGCGCGGTCCCCGGGCCCCATTTCTTCGCGACGTATCCTAGAAGCGGCCGCCGATCCAGGCGCCGCTGGTAGAGCCGTAGCTGACGACGGCGCCGGTGTGCGGGGCGTGGATCATGGTGCCGCCGCCGACGTAGATGCCGACGTGGTGGCTGTAGCTGGGGCCCCCGAAGAAGACGAGGTCGCCGGGCATGAGCGAACCGACGGGGACCGGCGTGCTGGCGTGCTGTTGCGCCGTCGCGCCGTGGGCGAGGCCGATCCCGATCTGCGCGTAGCAGTACATGGTGAGGCCGGAGCAGTCGAAGGCGTTCGGCCCGGCCCGGCCGTACACGTACGGCACGCCGAGGTAGCGCTGCGCGATGGCGACGACCTCGGGGTGCCCGGGCCCGCCCGGGTCGACGACGATCGCCGACCCGTCGTCGCCGCCCCCGGTCGCCTGCCGCGCCGCCGCCTCGGCTTGGGCGGCGAGCTGCTGCTGGATCTCCCTGATCTGCGCCTTGACGCCCGCCTGCATGCGCTCAAGCTTGACTTCGAGCGCTTCGACCTTCTCCTTTTGCGCCCTGGCCTCGGCGACCAGCTTGACCGCGGCCTGCTTGTCGGCCTCCAGCTTCATGCGCCGGTCTTTGATGTCGGCCTTGTACGAGGCGATCGACTTCATCGTGTCGACGTCGCTCTTGCCGAGGCGCTCCATGAGGTCGAGCTGCGTCACCAACTCGTCGAAGCTGTTGGTCGAGAAGAGGACGTCGACGAAGCCGACGTCGCGCGACTTGTACATGGACACCGCGCGCGACTCGAGCTGCTTGCGTGCCAGGGCGAGGTTGTACTCGGCGATCTTGAGCGTGCGCTCGTTCTCGCGGATCTGCTGCTTGACGGTGGCGAGGCTGTCCATGGCCTGGTTGTAGCGCTCGACGGCCATGTCGACCTTGGGGTAGACCTGCTGGAGCCTGGCGGCGATCTCGCGCGCCTTGGCACGCTTCTCCGAGAGCGGTGTGGCGCCCGCGAACGGGGCGACCCCGAGGGTGAGGATGAGGATGCTGGTGAGGAAGAGGAGCGGGACGGTGAGTCGTCTCGTGCCGTTCACTGCATCGCCTCCCTTCGGGCGCTCCCGCAGTACGTGCGCGCCCGCGTCGAGGTGAGCGGTCCATACGCTTCGGTCACGGGCCACCGCGCCTCGCAGTCACCCGACATCGGTCGGAGACCATAGCACGCGAGCCCTTCGCGGGCAAATCGCGAAGCCCTCTAGTGACGGGTCGTCACGCTCCGCGGCGGGATCGTCGGGCGCAACTGCGGGAGGCGTTTCAGCGCCTTGATGAACGCCTTGTTGCGCTCGTCCCGGCGCCAGTTCCGGATGATCACCATGCCCCAACCGTGGAAGAGGAGCTGCTTCGTGAAGCGGAAGGTGAACACGTAGCGAAGCCACTGGCGCAGCGAGTAGAAACGCATGTAGCCGCGCACCGTCTCGATCTGCAGCTCGTACGGCGTCATCTGCGCCGGCGTGAACACGACGTGGTGGGCGTCGTAGAGGTGCCAGCGCTTGTCGAAGATGCGCCCGGCCGCGTCGAGCTCCTCGAACTGCGGCGTGCCGGGCAGCGGCGTCAGGATGTTGAGCATGACCGTGTCGATACGGTTCTTCATCGCGAAGCGGACGGTGTCGCGGACGGTCTGCACCGTGTCGGTGTCGGCGCCGAGCACGAACATGCCGTGGCTGCGGATGCCGTACTCGTGCAGCACCTTGATGGCCCGCTCGATGTCGGCGACGCTCTGCGACTTCTTGAAGGCGTCGAGCGTCGCCTGGTTCACCGACTCGAGGCCGAGGTAGACGAGCTCGCAGCCCGAGCGGCGCATGAGGTCGAGGAGCTCGGGGTCGCGGGCGACGTCGGTGCGCACCTGGGCCGACCAGGGGATGACGAGACCGCGCTCGATCATCATCGACAGGAGCTTCTTGAGCCGCTTGCGGTCGGCGGCCATGTTGTCGTCGTAGAAGAAGATGCGCCGCGGCCGCTTCTCGGCGATCTCGGCGATGACGTCCTCGGCGCTGCGAAAGCGGTACTTGCGCCCGAACATCGCCGTGACCGAGCAGAAGTTGCAGGCGAAGGGGCAGCCCCAGCTCGTCATGATGGGCGTGGTGTTGAGCTTGTCGGCGCCGACGATCAGGCCGAGGTCCGGATGGGGGAGCCCGTCGAGATCGGCGCGGCGGGCGCGGGGCGGGTTGTGGACGACCTCGCCCTCGCGGTGGAACGAGAGGCCGGCGATCGAGGAGAGCTCGCGCCGGCCCTCGAGCGCCTCGACAAGCTCGAGCATGAGCTCCTCGCCGCCCTCGCCGCGGGCGACGTAGTCCACGTGGTCGAGCGCCTCGTCGGCCATGAACGTGACGTGCGACCCGCCGACCACGACCGGGATGCCGCGCTTGCGCGCCTCGTCGGCGATCTCGTAGGCGGCCTCGGCCGTCGAGGTCGTGCCCGAGAGGCCGACCACGTCGGCCGAGTACACGTCGTCCCAGTCGACCGGCGCCATCTGCGGCGAGTAGATGAGCACGTCGTGGCCGGCGGCCTTGAGCGCGGCGCCGATGATCGGCAGGCCGAGACGCGGCAGCAGCACCTTCGTCCACACGTGCATGCCGGGCGGTTCGGGCTCGATGAGGCGGATCTTCATTGGACTCCTTCGGACGCCGCGCGGCCTCGTCGCAGGGGGCGGGGGTGGACGGCGCGTGCCTTCGCGGGTACAGCCGGTGATTCTACCTCAGAGGGACAGACCGCAACCCCCGACTTCGGACATGCGCCGGCATCCGCCGTTCGGCACGAGCCCGGCGGTCAGCAGACCAGATCGATCGCGAGGTAGGCGAACCCGCCGATCAGGCCCGCCGCCGGCAGCGTCAGTAACCAGGCGCTGACGATGTTGCCGGCGACGCCCCAGCGGACGGCCGAGAGGCGCCGGGTCGAGCCGACCCCCATGATCGCCGCCGTGATCGTGTGCGTCGTCGACACGGGGATCCCGAAGTGGGTCGCGAGCTGGATGACCGAGGCGGCGCTGGTCTCGGCGGCGAAGCCGTGGATCGGGTCGAGCTTGATGACCCTGGACCCCAGAGTGTGGATGATCCGCCAACCGCCCGAGTACGTGCCGGCGGCCATGGCGAGCGCGCAGGCGAGCTTGACCCAGAACGGGATGACGAAGCTGTCGATCTCGCCGCTGGCGAAGAGCGCGAGGGTGATGATCCCCATGGTCTTCTGGGCGTCGTTGCCGCCGTGAGAGAAGGCCATGAAGCCGGCCGAGATCGGCTGCAATGTGCGGAACCAGCGGTTGACCGGCGCCGGCGGCCACTTGTGCACGAGCCAGGTGAGCGCCGTCATGAGGATCCAGGCGCCGGCGAACCCGAGGAGCGGCGACCCGACCATCGGCAGGACGACCTTGTCCACGACGCCGCTCCACAGCACGCCGTCGACGCCGGCGCTGGCGATCATCGCGCCGATCAGGCCGCCGAACAGCGCGTGGGACGAGCTCGACGGGATACCGAAGTACCAGGTGACGAAGTTCCAGGTCACGGCGCCGACGAGGGCCGCGAGGACCAGCGGCAGCGACACGAGGTCGGTGTCGACGAGCCCCTCGCCGACCGTCTTGGCCACGCCCGTGTACAACAAGGCGCCGACGAGGTTGAGTCCGGCCGCCATCATGACGGCGACGCGCGGTGACAGCGCGCGCGTCGACACCGAGGTGGCGATCGCGTTGGCGGTGTCGTGAAAGCCGTTGGTGTAGTCGAAGACCAGTGCCAGCACGGTGATCGTGATCAGGAGCAGCATGGCCGTCGCCTGCCGGTCAGGTGACGAGGCTGAGGAGCAGGTAGACGGCGGCGCCTACGGCGCCGGCCGCCGGCAGCGTGAGGACCCAGGCGCTGACGATGTCGCCGGCGACGCCCCAGCGGACGGCTGAGAGCCGCCGGGTGGAGCCCACGCCCATGATGGCGGCGGTGATCGTGTGCGTGGTCGAGACCGGGAAACCCAGATGCGTCGCCACCTGGATCACCGACGCGGCGCTCGTCTGTGCGGCGAAGGCGTGCGCCGGATCCATCTTGAGCACGCGTGATCCCATGGTGCGGATGATCCGCCAGCCGCCCGAGTACGTGCCGGCGGCCATGGCGAGGGCGCAGGCGAGCTTCACCCAGAGCGGCACGCTGAACGTCGGGATCTCACCGCTGGCGAACAGGGCCAAGGTGATGATCCCCATGGTCTTCTGGGCATCGTTGCCGCCGTGGGAGAAGGCGATGAACCCCGTCGAGAACCACTGCAGCGTACGAAAACGGCGATTCACCAGTGCCGGGGGATGGCGGCGAAGGAGCCAGAACAGCGCCGACATGGCGAGCCAGGCCGCCACGAAGCCGAGGACCGGCGAGCCGACCATCGGCACGATGACCTTGTTGATGACGCCGCCCCACTCCACCCCGGACGCGCCCACGGCGGCCAGCATGGCGCCGATCAGGCCGCCGAACAAGGCGTGCGAGGAGCTGGACGGTAGGCCGAAGTACCAGGTGACGAAGTTCCAGACGACCGCGCCCACGAGAGCGGCCAGGACGACGGGGAGCGTCACCAGGTCGGTGTCCACGATGCCCTCGCCGACGGTGGTCGCGACGGCGGTGGAGACAAGGGCGCCGGCCATGTTGAGGACCGCCGCCATGAGTACCGCGACGCGCGGCGACAGCGCGTGTGTCGACACCGCGGTGGCGATGGCGTTGGCGGTGTCGTGAAAGCCGTTGGTGTAATCGAAGACCAGCGCGAAAGCGATGATCGTCAGGAGCAGGGGCACGGACGCACGTCAGTTGTGCTTGAGCACGATGCTCTCGATCACGTTGGCCACATGCTCGCACTCGTCGATCGCCGACTCAAGGACCTCATAGATGTCCTTCCACTTGATGATCTCGCGCGCGTCGATGTCGTCGTCGAACAGCGCGGCGACGGCCTCCCGGACGATGCGGTCGCCGTCGTTCTCGAGGCTGTTGACGCTGATGACGCGCTCCATGAGGTCGGTGCGCTTCTCGAGGTCGTCGATGATCTGGTGCAGGACCCTGGCCGCTTCGGCGATCACGCGCGCCTGGCGGCGCGCGTAGTCTGTCGGCTCGTTGACGCGGTAGAGCAGCATCTGGTCGGCTGCTTCGTCGATGTTGTCGAGGACCTCGTCCATGGTCGAGACGAGATCGTAGATGTCCTCGCGGTCGATCGGCGTGATGAACGACTTGTTCAGACGCTTGACGA
>CAZTMO010000076.1:0-8553 GCA_964615105.1 uncultured Thermoleophilia bacterium | reverse complement strand
AACGAGTGCGACGTGCGCCAGTTCACGATCGAGGGCGAGAAGACGTACTGGGGCGACAAGTGCTCCGACCGGTACCGCAAGCCTGCCAAGGTCGACAAGCAGCCCGTGATCGAGGATCTCATCGCCCTGCGCGAGGAGCGTCTGCTCGCGCCCTGTCGCGCGGCCGCCGAGCGCGCCCCGGAAGGCGCGCCGACGGTCGGCATTCCGCGCTCGATGTACACGTTCGACCGCCTTCCCTACTGGGCCACGTTCTTCGCCGAGCTCGGCGCGCGCCCCGTCCTGTCGCCCGAGAGCGACAAGGCGATGCGCGAGACCGGCGTCGAGCTGACCGTCGCCGAGCCATGCTTTCCGATCCGTGTGGCCCACGGCCACGTCGACTGGCTCCTCCGTGAGGGCGTCGACCACGTCTTCGTGCCCAACCAGATCAACGAGGAGACCGAGTACCCGCAGTTCAACTCCCACGCCTGCCCTTGGGGCCAGACGCTTCCGTTCGTCTTGCGGGCGGCGCCGCGCATCGAAGAGCAGCGCGACAAGATCCTCGCCCCGCGGGTGCGCTTTCGTCTGGGCCGCGACGTTCTGGCGCGCGACCTCGAGGAGGTGGGGCGGACCTTCGGCGCTGATCGTCGGCGCGTCCGCGCCGCGCTTGAGGTCGCGACGCGCGTCCAGGACGAGTTTCGCGCCGGCCTCCTCGACGCCGGCGCCCGCGCCCTCGCGACGCTCGACGAGACCGGCGAGCTCGGCATCGTTCTCGTAGGGCGCCCGTACAACATGTACGACAAGGGCATCAACATGGACATTCCGCGCAAGCTGCGCAAGTTCTACGGAGTCAACGTGGTCCCGCTCGACTTCCTGCCGATCAAGGGCGTGGACATCACCGATATCGTGCCCAACATGTACTGGAACTACGGGCGCAAGATCCTCCAGGCGGCGCGCTTCGTCGGCGACCGCCCGCGCCTGCACCTGATCTACCTGACGAACTTCAAGTGCGGGCCGGACTCGTACATCAAACACTACGTGCGCGAGGCCTCGGGCAAGCCGTACCTCACGCTGCAGTTCGACGAGCACCAGAACGACGCCGGGGCGATGACCCGCTGCGAGGCTTACCTCGACTCGAAGGGCTTCTTGCGCTGGTGGTCGCAGGAGGACGGCGAGGGCTGCGCGCCGGTCGCCGTCGGGGAGGTCTCGCTTGGCCGCGTCTGAGCAAAGGCCGGTGATAGCCCCTGAGCAGCCGCCGGACGCCAAGCTGCAGGAGTTGATCCGCGAGTTCGGCCTCGAAGGCCGCACGCTCTACCTGCCCCAGATGCCGTACGGCGGCTCATACCTGCTCGCCGCCGCCATCCGCTCGATCGGTCTCGACGCGCAGCCCACGACCGACTCCGACGAGCGCACGCTCGAACTCGGCGGACGGCTCACGTCGGGGGACGAGTGCTACCCGCAGAAGATCACGGTGGGAGACCTGTTGCGGATGATCGACGATCTCGGCCCCGACAAGGTCGCGTACCTGATGCCGACGGCCAACGGGCCCTGCCGCTTCGGCCAGTACCTGCACCTCATCCGGGCCAAGCTCGACGAGCTCGGCTATGGGGACGTGCCGGTGATCACGATCAGCTCGAACGACGGTTACGCGTCCATCGGGCAGTACTCCATGGACCTCGTGCGCACCGCGTGGCGTGCGGTGCTCTGCCAGGACGTCCTCATGAAGGCGCTCCTCAAGACCCGGCCGTACGAGCGCGAGAAGGGCGCGACCGACGCGCTCTACCTCGAGTTCCTCGAGGACGTCGGTCGCGCGGTGAGCGCCATGGGCGTGTCGCACAGGGAGCGCCTGCGGCGCATCCTGGCCGCCATGACCAGGGCACGGGACCGCTTCCGCGCCCTGCCCGCCGACTACGATTCCTCGCGTCCGCTCATCGGTGTCGTGGGCGAGATCTTCTGTCGCCACAACACGTTCTCGAACTTCGACCTCGTCCGGTTGCTCGAAGAGCAGGGCGGCGAATGCTGGCTGGCCGGCATCGGTGAGTGGGTCTGGTATGTGGACGACGAGCAGCGGCGGCGACTGGCGGAGGAGGGCCGCACGTTCTCGAAGGAGAACGCGGTCCGCTACATCAAGACGCGCATCCAGCTGGCCGACGAGCGCGCCATCCACGGCCCGTGGCACGACGACTTCGTCGGCTACGAAGACCCGCACGACGTGCGCGAGGTGCTCGACATGAGCAAGCCCTACCTGCCTTACACAGGCGCCCTCGGCGAGATGGTGCTCTCGACAGGCACGTCGGTCTACCTGTACGGCAAGGGCGCCGACGGCATCGTCGACATCAGTCCGTTCAGTTGCATGAACGGAATCGTCACGCAGGCCGTCTACCCGCTCGTGCAGCGCGACCTCGACGGCTTGCCGATCAGGGTCTTCTACTTCGACGGCACGCAAGGAGACCTCGAGCGCGACGTCGGCATCTTCATCGAGCTCGCGCGCACGTACCAGCGTCGCAAGAAGCGGCCGCGCCGCTACCCCGCGTACTTCGGCGTCTGAGCCCCAGTCAGACGCCGGTGGCCGCGCGGCTTCGTCGTCTGTCGCCGCCTCGCCGGTGGCCGCGCGGCTTCGTCGTCCGTCGCCGTCTCGCCGGCGGTCGCACGCGCCTCCACTTCGCGTCGAGCGTGCGGGTGGCGCGCCGCCGACGCGGGTCCGGCTCAAGAAGGGGTGAGGCCCTTCGCCTCGGTGCCCGGCATCTCGGGGGGTCGGCGCCGGGCGGCGAAGGGCCTCGTGACCGTCCGCGACAGGGGGGCGTCGCTCGCGGTGATGGGGCAAAAGTCACCGTGCTTGTGCTTTGTAGCACAAATCATACACCACGGGAGACGGGGCCGTCAAGTGCGACTTCCACGGTGCGCCTGACTCATGTCAAGGTGGGACTGTCTGTGAGTTGGGTAGTGAAGGACCCGACGTGTGTCGGGCGCGGCGCGGTGGGCGTCGCGACAACGAAGAAGGAGCGAGGAATGGGCGAACCCGTGGTGGCCGACCTGGCGGCCATGACAGAGGTGGCGGAAAACGGCATCGTCAGCAAGAGCATCGTCGAGAACGAGCACCACAAGATCGTCCACTTCACGTTCGCTCCGGGGCAGGAGCTCTCGGAGCACACGGCGAGTGTACCGGCGGCGATCCACATCCTCGACGGCGGAGGCGTCGTCGTGCTCGACGGCGTGGCCTACGAGGCGAGGGGAGGTATGCTGTTCTATATGCCGGCCGAGATGCGCCACGCCGTCCAGGCGACCGACGATCTGGTGATGCTCCTCACGATGTTCCGCACGTGAGCGCGGCGCGCCTCGCCGGCGTGCCGCCGGCGAGGCTCAGCGCGCGTACGGGAGGCGCAGCTCGGTGACGTGCCGCTCCGGGTCGGGCGCCGACTCCCGCGTGGTCACGTAGACCTCGGTGAGCGGGCCGCAGGCGCGGTAGCCGACGGCGTCGAGCGCCTCGAAGAGGGCGCGCACGGCGCCCCCGATCGCGTCGCGCGGCCCGACGTGCGTCGTGACGAAGGCGTGGTGGGCGGGGACGAGCTCGCCTCGTGCCTCGCCGATGACGTCGGGGACGGAGCCGTCGGCATCCGGCTCGACGGGCAGACACACCTCGAAGTCGTCCCCGGCCCCGTCGACGCCGCCATAGAAGCGACCCATCATCGGTCCGGCCGGCGTCAAGCCGGCGGCGGAGACGAGTTCGCGCAGATGCCCCTTCCGCACGCCGATGGTGTCGGGGGAGCCTTGTACACGCAGTGTGGCCACCGTCTGTTCCGGCACGCGGGCGATGTCGACGTCGTAGATCATGCGTGACCTCTCTGCGGCGAGTGTGATCCGGAACCTACCCGCAGGCGCGGCCCGTCAGGCCACCGCGACGAGGCCCGCCTTCTCGTCGGCGCGGCCGGCCCGGTCGTCGACGAGCCCGTCGCGGGCGAGCGCGGCGACGAGGTCGTCGATGGCGGCCACGTCCACCGCGAGCCTCTCGGCGAGTGCGGCGCGCGTTTGGGGGCCGTCGTCGAGAAGGATGCGCAACAGCCGCGAGCGGTACCAGCGGCGCGAGCCTTCGAACGCGCCCTGGCGCGTTCGCGGCGGGATGCCCGTCGCCCGTGACGTGAGCACGAGTGAGCCGTAGTCCATCAGCGCGTTGTGCCAGTCTCGGCTGCGGCCGGGCGGAACGGCCGAGTCGGCCACTGCCTGCAGCGCCGCGGGTGGCAGGTCGAAAGGCAGTCCCAGCTCGTGGATGAGCACGCGGCGCACGTTTGCGTCGACGGCTGCGAGGTCGGCGTTCGCGGCGAAGACCAGGACGGCTCGCGCGGTGTACGGGCCGACGCCGGGGAGCGAGATGAGCTCCTCGACCGTGGCGGGAAGAGCGGCGGGGCGTCCCGGGCGTCGTCGCCCGACGCAGACACGGGCGCAGCGCCACAGGCGTTCGGCGCGGTTGTTGTACCCGAGGCCGCGCCAGCGCCGCAGTACGTCGGCGAGTCTCGCCGCTGCCAGCGCCTCAAGCGTCGGGCAGGCGCCGAGGAAGGCGCCGTAGACCTCCGCTACGCGCGCGACCTGCGTCTGCTGCAGCATGACCTCGCTGACCAGGATGGCGTAGGGGTCCGCGGTGTGCCGCCAGGGAAGGTCGCGCCCGTTCGCGGCGTACCAGGACAGGAGGCGAGCCTGCACGGCCGCGAGGTCGACGGGATCGACGAGGGGCGTCGTCGCGGTGCCCGCGACCTGCCCCGCGTCCGAGGACGGTCGCGAGCGCGGCGGCGTCGGGAAGGTCACCGTCTTACCCCTCGCCGTCCACGAGCCGGGACCACGCCTCGTACTCGGTCTGCAGCGCCCTCTCGACGGTCGCACGCTCGGCGAGAAGCCCGGCGACGCTGTCCCCCTCCGCGTAGATGTCGGGGTCGGAGAAGGTCGCGTCGATCTCGCCCAGCCGCCGCTCGAGCTTGAGCACGGCGGCCTCGGCGGCGCGCACGCGGGCACGCTGCCGGCGCGCATCCTCGGCGCCGCGTTGCCGCGACTTGGCGGCGCCGGAGGGCGCGGAGGGCCGGTCATTCGCGCGCTTGCCGCCCGCACTCCGGTCGCCGTCCGCCTGGCCTTGCGCCCGTCCTCGTCCTGCCGGCGCCGTCCTGGTCTCGCCCGGAGCGCTCGCCACGCCCTCGGTACGGGCGACGCGCGCCTCCCAGTATCGGGCGGGGGAGAGGTGGTCGAGCAGTCGCCCTTCGTAGATCTCGAGCACGCGGGAGGCGACGCGGTCGATCAGGTGCCGGTCGTGCGTGACCAGCAGCAGCGTCCCGCTGTAGTCGTCGAGTCCGTCGCTGAGCGCGTCGACCGACGCCACGTCGAGGTGGTTCGTGGGTTCGTCGAGCAGCAGGAAGTTGGCATCGCCGACGAGCAGGCGGAGGAGCCGCAGACGGCTGCGCTCTCCCCCCGACAACACGCCGACCTGCTTCTCCACCTCGTCCGCGCTGAACAGGAAGCGCCCGAGCAGGCGTCGCGCCCGTTCCTCATCATGGCCCACGAGCGGCAGCACGTTCTGCAGCATCGTCCAGTCCTCGCGCAGCTCACGCCCCTGCTGCGAGTAGTACGCGGGGCGGACGTTGTGTCCGAGGTGGACGGCGCCGTCGGCGACGCTGCGCAAGCCGGCCACGGTCTCGACCAGCGTCGTCTTGCCGGCCCCGTTCGGGCCGACGAGTGCGACCTTCTCACCGCGTTCGAGCACGAGGTCGACGTCACGGACCAGCGTGCGCGCGCCGGCACCGTTCGCCGCGCCGACGCGGATCGCCGGTGTCATCATCTCGAGGACGACGCGCGCCGAGGGCCGGGGCTGGGGCAGCCCGAGGCGGAGGCCTTTGGCCTCGCGTGGGGGCGCCTTCATCCCGGCTTTGATGCGCTCGATCTGGGTGAGCTTGGCCTTGGCCTGCTTCGCCTTGTTCTTCTTGGCGTGGAAGCGGTCGTAGTAGCGCTGCAACTGCTCGATCTTCTCAAGGTCCTGTTCGTACCGCCGCCGGACGAGGTCGCCGCTCGCCTCGCGCTCGCGCACGTAAGTCGCGAAGTCGCCGGTGATCGCTTCGACGTGTTCGTGCTCGACCGAGAGCACGCGTCGGCCGACGCGTTCGAGGAGGCGGCGATCGTGGGTCACGAGCACGAACGCACGTCCGTAGTCGAGCAGGAACTGCTCCAGCCACTCGACCGAGTCGATGTCGAGGTGGTTGGTCGGCTCGTCAAGGAGCAGAAGGTCGGCGTCGGCGAGCAGGGCTCGGGCGAGCGTCACTCGCGTCAGCTCACCGCCCGACAACGAGTGCAGACTGCGCTCGAGCATCTCGGCCGGCAGCCCCAGACCGTCGACGACGCCCGCCAGCCGCTGCCGGTAGCCGTAGCCGCCGACGTCTTCAAAACGACGTTGGAGCTGCTGGTAGGCGCGCATGGTGTCGCGCAGTCCGGCGCTGTGCTCGTCCAGGCCGGCGAGAGCTTCTTCCGTCGCGCGCAGGCGCGCCTCGAGCGCGGCGGCCTCGCCGAACGCGTCCGCGAGGTAGTCGTTCACGGGCCGGTCGCCGGCCAGCTCCGGCGTCTGCTCGTGCAGCCAGAGGCGCCGTCCGCGGGCGCGGGCGATCGTCCCCATGTCGGGGTGCTCGGCGCCGGCCATCAGGCGCAACAGGGTCGTCTTGCCGCTGCCGTTGCGGCCGACGAGGACGACATGATCGTGGGCGCCGATGGCGAAGGCGGCGCCGGCGAAGAGCCGCCGGCCGCCGTAGGACTTCTCGACGTTCTGGAAGGTGATGACGGTCATCGTTGACCACCCACGCGGTCGCGCAAGGGACAAGACGCGGGAGCGGCAGGATACCATTCGCCCCGGAGCGCCGCCAGCGAGCGCGTGTCGCCACGGGCCGCGCGAATGACCGGCGTTCGCGGTAGAGTGTCGAAGATGCTGTCGGCGCACACGACGATCCACACACTGCTCGCGGACCACCCGTTCTTGACCGGGTTCCTCACACGTCGCGACCGCTCCTTCGTCCGGCTTCGCGACCCGTCGTCGGCCGCTCGCTGGGCGCGCGTGGCGACTCTGGGCGAACTGGCCGTGGAGATGGACCTGCCGTGCCCCGATCTGCTGCGCGAGATCCAGACTGAGGTGCTGCGCGTCACGGGCGTCGCGCCGACGATCGCCGGCGCGACGCCCGTGACGTCCGCCGAAGAAGGCCTCGCGGGCGACGTGCGCGACTTGGTCCGCGCGCTTGAGAGCGGCGCGCCGCTCGACGTCCTGGCGGCGCGCCTCGACGCACTCACCCGCGAGGCAGAGCCGCGCCGTGCGACGTCGGTGGCGGCGCGATCGGCGCCCGGGACGGGGTCGCTTGGCGAGCCGGCGATGCCGGTCGCCCCGGCCGGGGGGCTCGTCGGCCCGTCCGTCCCCCCTCATCCCGACCACCCCGTCGCCGCGGTCCGTCGGGAGTGCGTCCGGCTCGCGCGCCTTGCCGATCTGCTGGAGGAGGTCGTCGGCGGGATCGGCGACCCGCCGGACCCTGAGCGCCTGGAGGGTGCGCGGGCGCCGTTGCTTAGCCTGATCGATCGCCTGCGCGAGCTGGATCGCCAGGCGCGACGCCTGCGACTCGCGTGGTACGCGCCGCTCAGCAGTCGCAGCGGGCCGAGCGTCGCGACGCTGACGGCGGATCGGATCGACGAAGCGCTCGTCCGTCTGGAGCGGCTGCGCATCGCCGTGTCGGGCGACGAGGCCGCGGCGGTCGTCGCCCAAGCGCATGAGGGCGTCGCCCTCGTCCGGCGGGCGCTCGTCACGGCCGAGGAGCTGCTCGTGCCGGCCGGCGGTGCGATGTTCGCCGGAAACGCCCTGCAGATCGACGCCGCTACCGGCGAGCTCGCCACGAGCGGGGTGAACTGGGCGGTGGCGGTGCTCGTCGGCCTCGTGGTCGCGGTGCTCGCCGTGTGCGTCATGGCGTGGGAGTACAACGTGCTCCTGAAGATGATGTTGCGCCGCGTCCGCGAAGGGAGGGCGGCGCAGATGGGCGACATGGCGCAGGGCATGCAGGGGATCGGCGCCTTCGTCGTCGCCCTCGTCGTCCTCGGCATCCTGACCGGCATCGGTTTCGCCCTCCTCATCATCCCCGGTCTCATCCTGATGACCATCTGGGTGTACGTCCTGGTGGTGATCGCCGACAGGCGCTCGGGGCTCGGTGAGGCCATGTCCGAGAGCGCGGCGCTCGCGAAGAAGCCCGGATACGTCATGACCTTCGTCACGCTGCTCGTGGTCGGGGTCGCGTACTCCATCGTCAGCTGGATCCTCGCCATGATCCCCGTCGTGGGGTGGATCATCAGCCTGTTCCTCGGCCTCTACCTGCTGGCCTATGTCGTGTCCATGTACTTCCAGGCGCGCGACGAGACACATCTGCTCGACCACGCGCTGTACGGGGCTCCGTTGCCGCCGGACGCGACCGGCGATGTGGGATACCCGTCGGCGCCTGCGGCGCCTGGCGTCACCTTCCCACCGGCGCCGCCGGCGCCCGCGCCGTCGCCTCCGCCGGCGCCCGCGGCGCCGCCCGAGCCCGCGCC
>CAZTMO010000075.1:0-8651 GCA_964615105.1 uncultured Thermoleophilia bacterium | reverse complement strand
CGCCCAGCGACCCATGGCGCCGGCCCCGATGACTGCGATCCTCATGGCTCCTCCTCGACCCTCGTCCACATCCCCTCCGGGCTAGTGCAACGCCTTTGGCAGCACACCGTACTCCCGCTCCGCCGCTTCGGGTGTCACGTACCCGTTCTTGAGGTCTTCGGCGAGCGCGATAGGGTCGCGCTCGACCGGCGGCCCCCACCCCCCACCGCCGGCCCCGCGAAGGCAGAACGTCTCGCCGAGCTCCTTCTCGATGTGGACGCCGCGGGCGCGCAGGTGGCGGACGTCGGCGCGCCCGGGGTTGTCGACGATCGCCGCGCGCATACCGGGTGCGCCGCCCCCGAAGCCCCATGGACGCGTCTCGTCCATCGTCTGGTCGCCGTACCAGCCGGCTATCGTTACATGAGGGGCGGTGACCTCGTACCAGCGCTCGACGGCGAGGCCGCCGCGATGCCGGCCGGCGCCACCGGAGTCGGGTACGAGCTCCGTCTTGAGCACGCGCAGAGGCGCCTCGAGCTCGAGCGCCTCCGCGAACATCATCGCGCAGTTGCCGAGGTGGGTGTCGATCGCCGAGAGGCCGTCGCCATAGTCGTGGCCGCCCATGCCGCCGCCGACGATATCGGCGCAGAGGTAGGGCTCGCTCGTGCGCGGGTCGATCCCGGTCGCATTGAAGGTCGGGAAGCTGACCGAGCAGCCGGCGGCGCTGCGCTCGGGCTTCGCCACGCTCAGCGCCTTGAGGATGAGGTCGGCCACCTTGAGCGACGTGGGATGGCGCACGCTTACGGCGGCGGGAGGCAGGGGATTGAGCAAGGACCCTTCGGGGATCGTCCAGCTCACCGGCCGATAGCAGCCCTCGTTCATCTCGACATCGGCTTCGATCATGCAGCGCACCGCATACCAGATCGCCGAGACCGTGGACGAGAGCGGGCAGTTCATGCTTCCTTGCACCTGAGCATCGGTGCCGGTGAAGTCGGCGTGGATGTGGCCGTCACCCACGGTCACGGTCGCGACGATCTTCACCGGGTCGACGCCGTAGAAGTCGGGGTCCATGAGCCCTTCGGCACGGTACACGCCCTGACGCATGGCGCGGATCTCGCTCCGGACCATGGTCTCGGCATATGTCCAGAGATCCTCCACATACGCCTGAAGCTCGTCGGCGCCGTAGCGGTCACAGAGCTCGTTCCAACGCCGTTCACCCGTACGGCAGGCGGCGATCTGCGACCTCACGTCGCCCAGGGTCTCTTTGGGAATGCGCACATTCGCCGCAAGCACATCGAGGATCGCCTGGTTGGGGACCCCACGGTCGTGGAGCTTCACGGCGGGCAGGATCAGACCCTCTTGCCAGATCTCTGTCGCGTCGGCGGCTTCGGTGGCAGGGGTCTTGCCGCCCACGTCCATGTGGTGGGCGTTCGTTCCCGCGTAGCCCATGAGCCGGTCGCCGTAGTACATCGGCGTGATGACGATGAGGTCGTTGCTGTGTGTGGCCCCGGAGTAGGGCCCGTTCATGATGAAGACATCGCCCGGATGCGTGACCTCGGCCGGGAACTTGCGCAGCAAGTACCTGATCGCGGAGCTCATCACCCCGAGCTGCGCCGGCAGGTTCTCGTCCTGGCTGATCAGCTCGCCGTTGAGGCCGAAGATCGCGCACGAGTAGTCGAGCATGTCGTAGATGATCGCCGAGTAGGCGCTGCGCCGCATGGCGCGGCTCATCTCCTCGGCAGCCGAGGTCAGACTGTTGGCGACGACTTCGCGGGTGATCGGGTCGACGCTCCGTCCTGCGCTCGCGGGGCTCATTGGGCCACCTCCACGACGATGTTGCCCTGCATGTCCACGGTGGCGACGTCTCCGGGTGGGATCCACGTCGTCGTGTCGAGCTGCTCGACGACCAATGGGCCCGGGTAGGGCTTGTCCACCTCGAGCCGGCTGCGATCGACGACGGGCGTGTCCAGCCAGCCCTCGTCCTTGACATAGACCGGGCGGCGGCGGTCCTGCTCGTAGCGCGGCGCGACCTGCTCGCGCCAGGCGCCGCGCGGCACAGTGCCGATACCCTCCACGCGCAGGTTCACAAACTGGGTCGGCTCCTCTTCGGAGTGGTGTCCGTAGGCCTGCTCGTGCAGGGCATGAAAGGAGACCAGCAGGCGCTCGACAGCGGCGGCGTCCTGGCCTTCGTCAACGGCGAGCCTCTCGTCGCAGGGAATCGTCAGCTCGTACGCCTGCCCGTGGTAGCGCATATCGGCGAAACGCTTGAACGAGATCGCCTCCGGAGGGACGCCGTCCTCAAGGAGTTTGCGCTCCGCTTCCTGGCGCAGCGCCTCGAAGATGCGCTCCGCTTCGGCGAAGTCGGCCTTCTCCATGGGCACGATGAACGGCGCCATCATCGGGTGGCGGATGTCGGTCATCAGGCAGCCGACGGCGGAAGTGATGCCGGGGTGCGGAGGCACGATGACGCGCGGGATCCGCGCCTCGCGGGCGACGCCGCACGCATGCATCGGGCCGGCGCCGCCGAAAGCCACGAGGCTGAAGGCGCGCGGGTCAAGGCCCTTCTCGACGGTGATCAGGCGGATCGCGCCACGCATGTTGGCATTGGCGATGGCGATGATCCCGGCGGCCGCTGCCTCGACGCTGAGCCCGAGCGGTCCGGCGACGTCACGCTGGACGGCAGCACGAGCAGCTTCTGCGTCGAGCGCGAGGTCGCGACCCAGAATGGTGTCATCGCCGAGCACGCCGACGACGAGGTTGGCGTCCGACACGGTCGCCCGCGTCCCGCCGCGCCGGTAGCAGGCGGGTCCGGGCACCGCGGAGGCGCTCTCCGGTCCTACTTTGAGACCGCCGGCGGCGTCGACGTGGGCGATGCTGCCACCCCCGGCGCCGATGGTCTCGATGTCGACCATCGGCGTGCGCAACGGGTAGCCCTCGACGTCTTTGAGGTGCGTGCGACCAGGCTCGCCGCGCACGATGGTGGCGACGTCGCAGCTCGTGCCGCCCATGTCGAAGGTGACGAGGTCCGCGAAGCCGGACGAGACGCCGAAGAAGGTGCCGCCGACGACGCCTCCGACCGGCCCCGAGAGGATCGTGTTGACCGGTCGCTCCTTGGTCGTCGTCGCCGTCATCAGACCGCCGGTCGACTGCATGACATGCAGGCCGGCTGTCACGCCGTTGTCGTGTAGCTGGTGCTCGAGCCGGTCGATGTACCTGAACACCGGCGGCATGACGTACGCGTTGATCGTGGTCGTGCTCATGCGCCAGAACTCCCGGTACTCCGGGCTGAGGCTGGACGAGAGCGAGACCATGGCGTCCGGCAGGATCTCCGCCGCAAGCTCGGCCAATCGCCGTTCGTGGGCGTCGTTCATGAACGAGAACAGCAGACAGATGGCGAGCGACTCGACGCCCTCGGCGGCGAGCTCCTCGAGAGTCATCCGCGCCGCCTTTTCGTCCAGAGGGGTCACGATGCTGCCGTCGTAAGCCACGCGCTCGGGGATGTCGCGGCGCAGATAGCGAGGCACGAGCGCCGGACGCCGCGACTGCACCACGCTGTACAGCTCGGCGCGCTGCTGGGTGCCGATCTCGAGCACGTCCCTGAATCCGGCCGTAGTGAGCAGCGCCGTCTTCGCACCCTTGTGCTCGAGCAGTGCGTTCGTGGCGACCGTCGTGCCGTGAACGAGGAACTCCACGCTGTCCGGCGGCGCTCCGGCCTTGTGAAGCCCCGCCAGAATGCCGTCGATGAAGCCGACGGATTGGTCACCGGGCGTCGACGGCACCTTCTCGATCCAGACCTGACCCGAATCCGCGTCGAGAACGCAGATGTCGGTGAACGTCCCGCCGACGTCGACTGCGAGTTTCAACATCCGAGGTCCTCCGCTACCTTCGTCCTGGTGCGCCGTCCAGCGTGTGTCGAGTCACCCGCAGATGAAGCGGTGGCTTTTCACGCCGCCATCCTGGAGCTCTACGACGACGGCCCTGAGCACGCCTTCCGAGTACTCGCTGCCCGGGTTCACGCACAGGGTCCGGCCCAGCTTGATCGCGCCGCGCGATTCGTGGATGTGGCCGCACAGCACGAGCAAGGGTTGATACTTCTCGACGATCTGCCTGACCGCTGTACTACCCGCCGAGATGACCTCGCCCATTTTCGGCTGGGGTGGGTAGACGCTCGTATCCAGCTTGGCGCACATGTCCAACGTCGAGTCGTACGGCGGGATGTGGAAGTTACAGATGGCCGTCGTCGGGTCCTTCAGTGTCTGCATCTTGGCCTCGAGCCGCTCAAGCAGCTCGTCCTCGTCGATGTCCCTGGGGCAGTCCCACGGCGTCGGGTTGCCGTAGCCGCAACTCACCATCTCGTGCCCCGCCGTCACGGTGACCGTGCGGTCCTCGGCGGCGACGACCCGTTCGGACTCCGCGCGCATCAGCGCTTCTTCGAGCTCGAACGGGTCGTCGTTGCCGCCGGTGACGTAGCACGTCGCGCCGACCGGTGTGAGGCGTTCGTTCGCCAGCGCGAGCCAACGCTCCATCTCTTGGCACATCAGCCTGATGAACAGTTCGTGCTGCTTCGCTGTGTCGCTGGAGACGGCCTCGTACTCGACCCCCGAGGTGACGAAGGGGTATTGGCCGTTGAAGCGGATCCGCTTCATAAACTCCTCGAGCTCCGACTCGGGGACCGTCTGCTGCGTGCCCATGAACTCCGAGGCGTAGACATCGGAGTCGCCCTGACGGACCAGGGGGACGACGATCTTGCCCGAGATGTCACCCCCGAGTACGCAGACGCCCGCGTCGAGCGACCCCGCCGCGGCGAGGAACTTGCGGAAGACCTGCTCGGAGCCGTGGAGGTCGGTGGCGAACAGGATGCGGTCATCCTTCGGAATGGCCTTCTTCTTGCCGAACACCGTCGTTCCCTCCTCGAACCGTGGCCAGGGTCTGGCTCAGCTTGTCACTTCTGGCGCTTGGGTTGGATGGGCAGGTTCTCCCAGCCCTCCCAGAACTTGGGCCGACCGGCAGCGTCCCACTCGGCCAGTTTCTGCTTGCGCAACGCCTTGGCCTCCTCGGGGGCAAAGCGGTCGAAGTAGAAGGTCGGCACGCTCACGTGCCCGACCCTCGCCAGGTACTCGTACCAACGATCGATCCACCCCTTCTCGACCGGCTCGGGATGCAGGCGGAAGATGACCGCCGCCTCGCATGTCGGCGGTCCCCAGGCGGGACAGAGGACGAAGCCGTCCTCGCCTTCTTTGGCGATGCCCAGCTCGACGGCGCTGACGCCGAAGCACATCGGCTTGACGAACCGGTACCAGCCCTGCATCGCTACCGTGCAGAGCTGCTTGCCCTCGAAGTAGCCGGGCAGGTCGCTGGAGATCTCGCACTCGTCGAGGTACAGCATGAGGTCGAACACGTACTTGTCGCCCTCGATCACGAACGGGCAGGCGCCGTTGACGCGGTCGACTGTGACGATGACCTTCTTGAAGTTGGGGTACGGGTACTCGAACTCCTGCTCGAGGATCTCGGGAGGAGTGTAGGTGATGTCCCCGGCGTTGGTCGGCTCTGTCGTCATGCTCCCTGCTCCTGGTCCAGTGGCTCTCGTGTCACGCGGAAGATGCAGTAGCCGCACGGGGTATACGGCTCGCCAGGCATCGAACAGGCGCAGCGCACCTCACCCGTGCCGCTCGCGAGGTAACCCACCACGCTGTCGTCGCCCCACTGGTACATGAGATCGTTCCAGGCGTTGGCCACAGCGCGCATGCACACGGCGTCCGACGCGGTCAGATTCACGATCTCGGTCGACGCGAAGGAGTCGAAGACCATCTTGTCGCCGACATCGTAGACGGGGCACTTCCCGCGTATCTCCTCCACCTCATACGTCACTCTGTTACTTGACACGCTTACCTCCGTGGGCAGTGTGGTTCAGTCGCATCGCACTCTGTCGTGGGCGACGCATCACTCAGGGGGAAGATCGATGAAGCCGGTCCCCGCTTCGCCGGCGATGCGCTTCTTGTAGGCGCCGTAGGCGAAGTACCAGACCAGGGAGCCGACGAAAGCGACTCCCACGACGGTACGGGGCGTACGGCCGGTGGCGCCGAGATCGGGCACGAAGAAGATCGTCGCCATCATCGCGAGAGCGAAGACCGTGAGCCAGGCGCCGAACACGCTCACGAGAGGCACGCGACCCCACTTGAAGTTCGACGCAGGCGAGCTCTCGTACAGTTCCTTGCGCCGGAAGGGAAACACCGTCGCAGAGGCGCCGGTGGCCACGTACCCCCCGATGTAGCCGATACTCGCCGCACTGATGACCACGTAGTAGAAGTCGGTCGAGTACACGAATGGGATCGTGAACGCCATGCCCAGCACGGCGTACGCGATGGCCGCGTTCACCGGCGCGAAGGTCCTGCGGCTGATGCGCCCCATCCAATCGGGCAGGGCGCCGTCCATGGACATACCCACGATCACGCGCGTTGCATTGAGGAAGGCGGCCTGCGGCACCACGTACGCGCTCGCGACCACGCCGAGCAGGATCAGGAACGCGGGGATCGCGTTCCCCGAGAGGATCGAGACCCAGTAGAGGATGCTCGGCACGAAGGGGAACTCGATGTAGCCGTTGTTGTAGCAGTAGGCCGATGCGTTGACCCACTCGAGCGAGAACTGGTTCTGGAAGGCCCCCGCGACCGCGCTGAGCGCGACGAGCACGAACACGCCCGCGATGAAGATACCGAGAGTCAGCATCCGGAAGTTGTTGGCGTTCTTGACCTCCCCCAGGAGCCCTTGGGCGCCGTACACGATGTACGCCATATAGCCCATCGGCACCGTCATGAAGACCCACGTCTGCCACCAATCGACGCCGGCTCCTCCGGTGAAGCCGTTGTCGCGGGCCGTCTGGAGGACCGTGTCGTAGAGGTTCGGGTCGTTCATCGTCGTCGCGCCCCAGTTGTTCACGCTCGCCACGACGTCGGCATGCGAGTTCGCCAGCAAAAGGACGACGACGGTGATCAGGCCCACGGTGATCGCCGGGAAGACGAAGTACTTCTGGATCTTCCTGAACAGCGCCATCCCTCGAATGGTCACTACGAAGACCACGGCGACCGTGGCCAACGCCGTGATGAGCATCCACGTCTGGCCGATGACGGAGTCGGCCGCGGCGATCATCTGGCTGTTCCCTGTCTGATAGCCGACGACGCTGAAGAAGGTCTGAAGTCCCATCTGCACCAGGGCCATGCCGCCCATGGGAAGCGTCACGACCCAGAAGATGACGAACCAGCCCATCACGAACGAGAACGCGATCGCCGGGTGCAGGATGCGGCTCACGTAGACGAAGTCGCCACCCGCCCGCGGCATTGCTGATCCCAAGCACCCATACACCATGGCGATGGGGATGAACAGCAGGGGATAGAAGACCAGGACGCCGAGGAACACGTTCACGCCCTCGCCCATGTACTGGGCGAACGGGTAGAACCACCACACCGTCGTGATCGTGCCCGTACACAGGATGCCGTACAGCAGCAGGTCGACGATCGAAAGTTGCCTGACGAGGCCGGACGCCTTCCGCTCGAACGTCTTCGCGGTCGTCCCGACTCCTTCAACAGTGCTCATCACTCACTCCCCCGATTCGCGCGGTCGACAGTGTCCCTCTCTGGTGGTCATTCGCTTCCCCCATCGACGCGTCTGACAGAGATGCATCCAACCGGTTGGTTGGCTGAGACGGCCCCTGTTATACTCACCGCCGCCCGGCCTGTCAAGGGCTGGATCGGAGGGACATCGTGTATAAGCCCAAATTGCCCGTGACCTTTCCCAACGAGAGTCCGACGTCGGCGCTGCCCGAGACCGCGCGGCGATTCATCGAAGCCGCCGAGGAGCTGTTGCGCTCGCGGGGCTTCCCGGCTCTTACGCTGAACAACGTCGCACAGGCGGCGGGACGCAACAAGGCGCAGATCATCTACCACTTCGGGAGCAAGGACGGCCTGCTGGCGGCGCTCGTGGACTGCACCATCCACGACGCCTCGATCGAGCTCGCGCAGCGGACGGAGGGCATCGCCGAATCCGAGGAGCGTATGCGCCTGGTGTCCGAGGGCATCGAGACGATGGCGCGTGACGCCGAGTCGTTCGCCCTGTTCTTCGAGGTGCTGCCTCACGCTCTCCGCGACCCGGAGCTTCGCTCGAGACTCAAGGACCTGTACGCGTGGTACCGGGACCTGTACTCCCAGATCCTGCGCGGCGACGGTATCGACTCCGACGAGTCCAGCGGCTTGGCCGCGCTCCTGGCCGCGGTCCTGGATGGGCTCGCGATCCAGTACTCGCTGGCCCGGGACACGTTCGACATCGCCGGTGCGTGCCGCGAGCTCGACCACCTGCTCACGCTGCGCAGCGGGGCCGGGCCCCCGCGCGACTGAGTCCCGGCACGTCACCGGGCCCGCCGCGCGAGTAGCGCACGCTTCTCCGTCACTTGACTCCGGCGGCCGCCTCGCGCGCCGTCATGATCCGCACCCCGTCCTGCTCACACACGAAGTCCAGGAACGTGTCGAGCATCCGCAGCCGGCTCGGCCGGCCGATGATCTGCGGATGCATCGTCAGGACGGTGAGGCCGCCAAGCTCGTGGATTCCGAGAAACTCCTCTTGCCAGATCTCACGCACCTCGGCCGGCCGTGCGATCTTCTTCTCCCACGACGCGCCGTCGAACCAGA
>CAZTMO010000074.1:0-8661 GCA_964615105.1 uncultured Thermoleophilia bacterium | reverse complement strand
GGCCCTTGTGGCCGGTGAACGCGGCCAGCATGGTGAACCCCGGGTCGGCGACCCAGGGCGCGAGCACGTAGATCCACATGATCCACACGGCGGCGTTGCCGAAGCTCTCGGCGATGCCGATGACCGGGTGGATGATGCGCGTGTTGTAGATGTACTCGCCGCCCGAGCGCGGCATCGACCCGCCGAGCACGCCCCAGACGATCGGAAAGCCGATTCCGCAGAAGATGATGGAGAGCACGACGGCGATGATCATGTTGCCGCCGGTGTACACGCCGACGCCGAGGCTCGTCATCACGACGATGCTCGGCAGCAGCCCCTGGTTCATGAAGCCGACCCCGAAGGCATCCACCACGGACATGCCGCGCGTCAGGCCGCTCGCCTTGCGGGCAAAGGCTAGCTCTTCAGCCATAGTTCCCCCTACTCAGATGTCTCGCTGGCGGGCCCCCGTCATGAGGGGCGCGCACATGAATACGGCGGTGCAACGAGCAGGATGTGTCGGTCCGCAACCCCCCCTTCTTCAACAGCCTCGACAGTGCGGCGCCGCTGACGGACGCCGTTGAGCCATCCCGGCACCGGGACGACCTGTGTACGGGCGACGCGAGGCTCTCCGCCGGCGAGAGCGTCGACTGAGCGGAGGACTGAGCGACAAGGCAACGGCGTCGATGCGGATGGCGCGAAGCCGGACGAGGCCCACGACCCCGTGGCACGCAGGACGTCGGCACGCGTGCCGCGCGCACGGCGTGACCCCGAGGATCGAGCCGCCGCCGTCCTCGATGGGGTGCGGCGCGACCCGACCGTCGGTCGGGTCCATGACGAACGGCGACTGCAACTGCCCCCCTGCTGAGTCCATTCGCCAGATCCGTTCGACTTGATGACGGAGCATATCAAGGAATCCCGGGGATTCGAAGGGATCCTCTTGTGGCGAGCCCCACCTGCCACTCTTTCGGCAGCACTGGCCGGGTCGCCTCACCTCACGGCAGGCGGAGCTTGCGAGCTTCTCACACGGAGTCCTGCCCCCCGCTCCGGCGCGCGTTCGCGGTCGAGAGACGGCGCCGTCCCGTCCCGCAGCCGGAAGGCGACGACGTCAGTGACCCACCGGCGTCGTCATGCACGGCTCGAAGATCGTGACGGGCCCTCACCACCCAGGCGCAGAAGGACGCGGAGCGTCTCCAGCACGCTCGACACGGGCGTTCCGCGCGGGTCGACGAGGCGCTGGACAGCCAGACCGTGAGTCAGCGCGAGGCACATGGCGGCGAGGTCGCCGGCCTCGACTTCGGGCATCCCTGCCTCGAGCAGATAGACGACCATGCTCGCGCGGACCAGCGCCACGAACTCCGCCTCCTGCCGGCACAACTCCTCGTCGCGCAGCGCGACGGGCAGGACGTCGTACAGAGCGCGCATCCAGCCGGGCTGACGGTAGATCTTCACGAGCACGTCGACGACCGCCTCGGTGGCGGACGAACGCGGCATCACGCGGCGCGCGGCCTTGAGCAGTGCCTGGGCGAAGCGGTAGTCGCTCGCCCGCAGCACGACGGCGATCAGACCGTGCTTGTCGCCGAAGTGATAGAAGACCGACGACGTCGGTTCCCCAGATGCCCGCGCGATCGCGTCGGCGGTCAGGGACTGCGCCCCCTCGTCGTAGAGCAGGGCAAGGGCCGCGCGCAGGACGCGCGCGGCCGCGGGTGTCAGAGTCGCAGCCGGGTCCTCGAGCGCCTCGATCGTGGCGAGGCTCTCGCTCGGGGCGACGGCACCGGCCTTCCGAGCCGCCGTCGCACCGCCCGGCGACGCACCCGGCGACGAGGCTTGCGCCGCGACAACGTCGGCCGCGAGGACCTCACCGGCGACCTCCACCAGCGGCCCCAGGTCGAGCAGTGCGGCGACGCGCCGTTCGAGCAGGGCGAACACCCTCGCGGCCAGCGCGTCGTCGCCGCCGAGCAGGGTCTGCACGCTGACGCCCTCGCCGATGGCGAGCAACAGCGTCGCAAGGGCCTGCGGGT
Organism: uncultured Thermoleophilia bacterium; assembly: GCA_964615105.1. GTDB lineage: Bacteria > Actinomycetota > Thermoleophilia > UBA2241 > UBA2241 > UBA2241. Next base: position 6,664 of record CAZTMO010000074.1, on the reverse strand, counting down.
CAGCCTTGTCTTTCACGCCGGGAGCGAGGCAAAGCTCGCCGATGCGGCGGTACGAGCGGTATGTCCTGGCCAGCCGAGAGCGCGCCTCGTCGTCACGGAGGATGTTCGGCAGAAGGTCGAAGTACGTGCGGTAGAGGCCGGGCTGCTGTGCCAGACGAAGATGGAGGCCGGTGAGCGCGAGCAGACGGCCGCGAGCGTCCGCGGCAAGACCTTCCACCTCTTGCTCGAGGGCGACGTCGGCATCGTGCCAGAGCGAGTCGACGAGCGTCGTGACGAGACCGGCCTTGTTCTCGAAGTGATAAGCGATCAGCGAGCGCGTCTCGCCGGCCTCGGCGGCGATCCGGCGCAGCGTCAGGCCCTCGTAGCCGTCGCGTTCGAGGACGCGGAACGCCGCCTTGAGAATGCGCCGCGCAGTCGGCGAGAGCGCGCCGAGCACGCTCGCCGTCTGCGCGTCCCGCACCCCCGGGTGCGCGGCGCGCAAACGGCCGTGTTCGCGACTCAGAGGCACGTCCTCACGCTCTCCGCTCGGACTCTCCACGGTGGACGCGTCTGCGACGACGGTCGTAGTGCGCGACCTTGATCGATCCGTACAGCCTCCTTGACACCCGCTCGCCGGTCCGTAGTATAGGCCAAATCTGGTTGACCGGTCAGCCACGAGACATCGGCCGGCGAGACAGCGCACCAGGGGGGTGTCGATGGACTGAGCGGAGCGGTGTCGCGACTGCGCGCGGCGTCCCGCGCCGGCATGCGATACCGAAGCAAGTGCCTGTCAGCGTGCACCACCAGGGGGACTTGATGGCTGAAGAATTCGCTTTTGCACGCAAAGCCAGCGGCCTCGACATGTGGGACGCGTTCGGCGCCGGGCTCATGACCTGCCAGCCCATCGCCACGTTGTGGCTCATGGTCGGCATCGCTCTCTCGCTCTTCCCGCAAGGCAACCTCGTCATCGCCATCTTGCTCGGCGCCGTGACCGTCGGCATCGGCGGCCCCATCGCCTGGGGCATGCTCAGCAGCTCCATGCCGCGCGCCGGCGGTGAGTACGTCTACAACTCGCGTATCCTGCATCCGGCGATCGCGCTCGGCGCCGTGTTCGCCAACGTCATCGCGATCTGCTACTGGAACTGGTACATCGCCACGTGGCTCGGCGTGCCGGCCCTTCAGCTCTTCGGCCAGTACCAGGGCTGGGACGGGTTCGCCGAGTGGGCCGGCTCCACGGGCGGCCTCTTCATCATCGGCATCACCATGGTCGTGATCGGCTACCTCTCGGTGGCCTTCAGCATGAAGAGCTACGCCGTCATCCAGAAGATCCTGCTGATCCCCGCGATCGGCGGCCCGGTCGTGCTGATCATCTACATCTTCATGACGAGCAAGGCCGAGTTCATCAGCCAGTGGAACGCCATCGCCGCGCAGTACGGGTCGCTCGACTACGAGGCGTTCATGGCCGCCGCCGGGCTGCCCGACACCTGGAACTGGCACCACACGCTGGGCGGCTTCAGCGGCGTCTACGCGCTGTTCATGTACAACTACGCCATGGCCTACCTGAGCGGCGAGGTCAAGCGCCCCGACAAGTCCCTGCTCGCCGCCAACTTCCTCTCGGTGTGGGTACCCATCACGCTGGGCTTGCTGACGGCGATCGGCCTCTACCGCATGGTCGACTTCAGCTTCCTCAGCGCGACCGCGCAGGCGAGCTTCGGCGCCGGGGTCGAAGGCTACACGGCGCCGTACAGCCCCGACTACCTGACCCTCACCTGGATCGGCAGCGGGCAGAGCGGGGTGGTCGCCTGGGCGATCGTGCTCGCCTTCCTCGCCGTGGTCTGGCTCGAGATCACCATCGCCATCATGATCATCGGGCGCGCGTTCCTGGCCTGGGGCCTCGACCGCATGGGGCCCAAGTGGTTCACCGACGTGAGCGCCAAGTACGCGACACCGCTCAAGAACCTCACGGTCGCGATGCTGCTGTTCGCCGTCGGCGTGGCGGCCTACGTACTCTGGCTCAAGGACGACCTCAGCGGGCTCATCGGCGGCGGCCTGCAGTTCATCTCGGTCTTCCTCATCACCGGCATCTCGGCGATCCTCTTCCCGTACCGCAAGAACGTCCGTGGGATCTGGGAGGCCTCGCCGTACCGCACCTGGAAGATCGCCGGCGTGCCGATCGTGACCATCGGCGGGGTGCTCTACGTGATCTTCATCCTCGCCTTCTTGTACTTCTCGTTCATCGACCCGACATCGCGCGACATCACGGGCAAGAACCTCTTCGTCTTCGCCGCGTCGTGGGCTGCCGGCATCATCTGGTACTACGTCTGGCGTGCCCGCAGCAAGGCGAAGGGCATCGACGTCAGCATCACCTTCGGCGAGCTGCCGCCGGAGTGACGCAAGGCCTCCCGGAAGGGCGCGACCCAGCCGCGCCTGACCGCACTCCCCGGCGGGCCGGGCGCTGTGCGCCCGGCCCGCCGCCCCGCACGGCGCACGCCGCCGGGGCGCCATGTCACGCAACGACGGCGACCGCGTCTCCAGAACGGCGAGCTGCTCGTGACCGCCCGCGGACCCGCCCGTCGCACGACTTGAGGAGGTAGCATGAACGAGACCTTCAGGTCCGAACTCGAGGAAAGCGTCGTCGGCGCGGTCCGCGACGCGCGCGACGAGCTCGTCGCGCTCGTCTCCGACCTCGTCGCCTTCGACACCACGGCGCGCAACGTCGGCGACCCGCCGCGCCAGGAGGCCGAGCTGCAGACGTACCTGCGGCGCCGGATCGAAGCGCTCGGCGCCGAGGTCGACGTCTGGGAGCCGGAGCCGACGGGCACCGGCAACCGCTTCGTGCCCAACGGGCTGGACTTCGTCGGGCGGCCGCAGCTCGCCGCGCGGCTGCGCGGCGCGGGCGGCGGCCGTTCCCTCCTCCTGAACGGGCACATCGACGCCGTGTCGGCTGAACCCCTGGACCAGTGGACGAGCCATCCGCACAAGCCTGAGATCCGCGACGGCCTGCTCTACGGCCGCGGCAGTTGCGACATGAAAGGCGGTATCGGCGGCATGCTGTTCGCCCTCGAGACCCTGCACCGCCTCGGTGTGCGTCTCGCCGGCGACGTCGTCTTCTGCACCAATACCGACGAGGAGTCGAGCGGCGCCGGCTCGTACGCCTGCGTCGCCCGCGGGGTCCGCGCCGACGCCGGTCTCTGCGCCGAGCCGACGTCGTTCGATGCCTGGGTCGCCTGCCGCGGTGGAGTGAACCCCGTCGTACGTACGATCGGCCGCACCGGCCACTCCGAGATGCACCACCCGCACTGGCGTGACGGCGGCCCCGTCAACGCGATCGAAAAGATGTCCGTCGTCCTCGACGCCATCCGCGCCCTGCGCGCCGAGTGGGCGCGACGCGACGAGCACCAGCACCCTTACCTGCACCGGCCCGACATCCTGCCCACCGTCATCAAGGGCGGCGAGTGGATGGTCACCTATCCGTCCTCGTGCGAGGCCACGCTCTCGATCCAGTACCTGCCCGGGCGCGTAGACGAGAACGGCACCGGCCAGGCGGTCTTCGACGAGGTCGAGGCCTTCATCGGCGCCGCGGCGGCCAAGGACGACTGGCTCGCCGAGCACCCGCCGGAGTGGGAATGGCCCTGCGACATCGTCCCTGCCGAGGTCCCGGACGACCACCCGATCGTCGCCGCGGCGCTCGACGCCGCCGCGGCGCTGGGGCGCAAGGGCAAGATCAGCGGCCTGGACTCGTGGCACGATGCGGCCGTCTTCACGCGCGTGGGTTCGACGCCGACGATCTCGTTCGGACCGGGCGACATCGCCAAGGCGCACACGATCGACGAGTACGTCCCCGTCGACGAGCTGGTCGACCACGCCGCGGCGGTCGCACTGGTACTGCTGCGCTGGTGCGGGGTGGCCTGAGGCACGCGCTACAAATAAGAGCCGCCAGACCTCGCGGCCGGCGGCTCTTCCGGACCTTTCATCCGGACGCCTCCATCTCGTTCCGGCGAACCTTCTCGATCAGGAGGTGACGACATCCTACCCGTCGGCGGCGGCGTGTCAACATGAAAGGGCCGTTTCCTCCCTCATGTTCTGCTTGAGGGTTTACGGCCTCTCTTCAGCGACGCGCTCGAGACCGATGGAACGCCCCCGGGATCGGCGTACCGATATACCCTGATGGGTATCAGGTTCGCGACGCTCAAAGGGAGGGACCGATGGCGAGAGCGCACATCGATGCCGGCATCTGCGGGTTCACGACGACAGTGCGGACGCGCGGCGAAGGTCGCGCGATGAAGGTCGCGATCGAGAGCGACTGCGAGCACATCAGGAAGCTCGCCGCGGCGCTCACCGAAGTCGACCCGTACGGCGAGATCTCGTTCCGGGGCGACGGGCCCATCACGCTGGCGCTCGCCCGTTTGCACTGCGCCCACGCCGCCTGCCCGGTCCCCACCGGCATCCTCAAGGCGATCGAGGTCGAGGCGGGGCTCGCGCTGCCGAAGGACGTGACGATCACCGTCACCCGGGAGTAAGCAGGCGTCAGCCGGGGAGCCGTCCGAGCGGGCGTAGCACGGCGACCGGCGTCTGCTCGTGGCCCTGGCCCAACGGGTTGTCGAGCATGAGCCGGCGGACCAGCGCCCGGTCGACGCCCGGCGAGGCGCCGAGGACCTGGACGTCGAGGTCGCTGGCGTCGACCACGGCGACGCCGACGACGGCCGGGTGCCCGTTCCCTCCGGCGGCCGTCCGCGGCGCCTCCCGCGTGAGCAGGGCGGACAATCGCGCGGCGACGCCGTCGGGGTCGGCCGGGCCGAGCTTGGCGTGCGTGTTGTGCGGCGGCAGCGTGTACGGCGTCGGGCCGTCGATGGCCTCGACCGTGGGACCGGCGATCTTGTAGAAGAGGCCGCGCTTGCCGACGACGCGGCCGGCCGCCGCGGCCGCGGCCGCGGCGACGATCCGCGGCGCTCCCGCTTCATCGAGCGCCAGTTGCATGGTCTCGGGCATGCCGAGGCCGATGCCGTGCGGCGTGCGCGTCACCGCCTTGCTCAGCACGCGCGCCAGCCGGGTCGGCTTGATCTCCGCGATCGGGTACGAGCGCCCCTGACTCGCCGCGACGGGCTTCTCGGCGATCGCCACGACGTCGCCCGGCAGCACGTGCGGAAGCACCTGCCGCCGGAACAGGTCGTCGAGGTCGTCGCCCTTGCCGACGAGGTCGGTCTTGACGGGAAGCCGCGCGTACACCACGCCGCCGACGGCGGCGAACAGGTGCTTCATCGCGTTCGGTCGGTAGGTGCGGCGAAGGGTCTCTGCAGCGGCTTGGCGGGCCGGCCCGTCCTCGTTCCCGCCCGCCTCGAGCAGGGCGGGGACGAGGGCGTCGCCGGCCTCGGCCACCGAGCCGCGACGCTTCGGGCCGATCTCGGCCGGCGCCGTCAGCGCCGCCTCGCCGTCGGCTCCGTCCGCCACCACCGACCGGTCGCAGAACTCGCGCAGCCAGAGCTCGATGTTGATCGCCCTCCAGAAGAACCACGAGTCCTCGACCTCGCCCTTGCAGCAGCGGCGGAAGGCGTCGACGACCTGCTCGCCGCGCCAGAACGGTCGCGCCTGGAAGGCCGGCGACTGGTAGAGACTGGTGAACGCTGCGCGGCGCGCCTTGATCCAGCGCATCTCGGGGGTGGTGAAGCCCACCTTCCAGCGCCGCCGGCGGATCTTCTCGGGCAGCGTCCCCTTGAGCGCCTCGCGCAGGATCCATCGGCTCCAGCCGTCGCGCACGAGGGCGCTCGAGGGCAGGCGCAGGATGTGCTCGACGAGCTCCTGGTCGAGATACGGCACGCGACTCTCGATCGCGAACGCCATGGAGTTCTTGTCCTCGTAGCGCAGCAGACAGGGCAGGCTGTACGCCCGCAGGTCCTGCAGCAGTCGGAGCTTGAGGTCGTCCTGCGAGCGGCCGTAACCGGGGTCGGTGACGCGGGAGACAAAGGCCGGGGCGAGGACGCCCTTGACGGCGAGGCGCTTGCGGCGCTGCGCGACGCGCCGCTTGATCAGCGGCGCGAGGACGTCACGCGCCGCGAGCGCCTCGCGGCGCAGCGCGTCGCGCCTACCCGCCTTCCACAGTTCGCGCAGGTACACCATCTGGTAGGGAACGTAACCGGCGAGGAGCTCGTCGCCTCCCTGTCCGTCGAGGAGGACCGTGACCTGCTCGCGCGCCAGGCGCATGACGCACCACTGCGCGTAGGGCCCGGTGCTCACCATGGGCTCTTCCTGGTGCCACATGAAGTCGCGCAGCTCGTCGACGAACTCCGGTGACGTCGGGTTCGTGTAGGTCGTGTCGGCGCCGGTCGATGCGACCGCGACTTCGATGAACGCGCGCTCGTCGATGGGGTCGCCGTCGAACACCGCGGAGAAGGTCTTGAGCTTTCCCTGCAGCGAGACCGCGTCGGGAGCCTCCTCCTTGAGGAGCTCGCTCATGAAGCTGACGATGGTCGTCGAGTCGAGGCCGCCGGAGAGGCACGAGCCGACGGGGACCTCCGACACGAGGCGCCGCTCGACGGCCGTGCGAAAAAGGCGCCGGAACTCGGCCGGGTCGGCGCTGCCGTCGCCCCGCAGTCGCGGCTCCCAGTACGCGGTCGCCCGCAGGGCGGCGCGCGACACGGTCGGGGCCGCACCGGGCGAAGCGGCGCCCGCCTGCGGCGGCGCCACATCG
>CAZTMO010000073.1:0-8714 GCA_964615105.1 uncultured Thermoleophilia bacterium | reverse complement strand
CCGAGGACGAGGGGCCCGGCACAGCCTGAGTCCAGGCAGGGGCGCGGCCCGCGGTCTTGACCGCGGGCCGCGCCCCTCATGCGAACGAAGAGCCATAGGGCCCGTGCTCGCAGAAGATCTCGTTCGGCGCCTTCGGCTTCGCCGCCCGACTGCCTTGTCTGGGCCGCCGGGACGACGAGCCGGCCGGGGAGTGACGATGCGACGTTCGCCCGCCATCGCGAGCAGCGGCCGCGACATCGCCCGTGGCGCGGAAGGTGGCACGTCGGATTAGCGGCCTCGCCCTCGCGGGTATGGTCGGGCCACGTACCGTCCCGACCGCGAAGGAGGCCGCCCGTGAAGGAGAAGCTCGGCGATGTCAACGCCCTCTACCCACTCGTCACCACCATCGTCGGCAGCGTCGTCCACGGCAGACCCGACTTCGCCACCGTGGCCCACGTCGGCATCGCCCATCTCAAGGGCGTCACGCTGGGCATGGGCAGGACGCACCTCACCAACGAGGGCATCAAGGCGAACCGCGAGTTCAGTGTCAGCGTCCCGTCGGAGGCGATGGTCGAGGCGACCGACTGCATCGGCATGGCGTCCGGCGCGTCCGTCGACAAGAGCGGCCTCTTCACGGTCTTCTACGGTGCACTCGACAAGGCGCCGCTGGTCGACGACTGTCCCGTGACCATGGCCTGTCGCCTCATCGAGCACGTCGAGCTGCCCACGCACGACCTGTTCGTGGGCGAGATCGTCGAGACGCACGCCGACGTCGAGGTGTTGACGAACGGTGTCGTCGACATCGCCAAGGTGAGGCCGCTGCTCTTCGACATGGGCAGCAAGAAATACTGGTCGCTCGGCGAGCCCGTCGCCAAGTGCTGGAGCGTGGGCAAGGATTTCACGCCGGCCTGACGCTGGCCGCCGAGGCGATTCGCCCCGCGGGGACGATCCGCGCGCGAGCGTCGCGGGCCTTGCCTCGGCGCCTTCGCTGACACTATGGTGGACGCAGAGGTGACTTGGGTGGCCCGTGAGCAGCTCGTCGTCGGCATCGACATCGCGGCGTCGCGGCCGTGCACGGCCGTCGCGCTCAGCTGCGGCCGCGCCGCGCAGGCGGTCGGATGGCTGGCGGCGCTGCCGTCCGACGACCCTGCGCTAGACGACACGGCGGCCATGCTCGACTGGGTCGAGAGCCTGCGGCCGGCCGCGGTCGCCGTCGCCGCGCCGCAGGCATACAACCGCCGCTTGCTCGAGAACGCGAAGGAGGGGGTCGCGAGCCGGTCGCGCGTCTGTGACCACGAGCTGCTGCGACGGAGGGTCTCGCTCTATCGGGTGCCGAGCCGCAGGGAGGCGGCGGAAGACCCGTCCGTCTTGCCGGCGTGGATGAAGGTCGGCTTCAGGTACTTCAAGGAGCTCCGCCGGCGCGGCTTCGAAGCGCCGTCCACCGGCGCCCTCGCGGGCGCCTTCGGGGCGGCGCCGGCCCTCCTCGAGGTCCTCCCCTACGCGACCTTCGTCACCCTCCTCGGGGGCCTGCTCTCGAAGAAGAGCACGCGTGAGGGCTTGCGCTTGCGCGTGCTCGCCTTGCGTGAGGCAGGGGTCCACTGGGACAAGCAAGACGACGCCTACTTCGACCACGATTCGCTCGACGCCCTGGCGGCGGCGCTCACGGCTTGGCGCTTCGTGCAAGGCCGGGCGAGCCCCGTGGGCGACGAACGCGAGGGGCTGGTCTGGCTGCCGGTGACCGGGGACGAGCTCCCCGACGGCCCGTACGCGCCGCTGCCGCCGGCGCCGCGACCGCAGCCGCTCGAGGGCGCCGGGCACCGGCCCGGCGCGTCGCGGCGCGGGTGATCGCGGCCGCGGGTCTTGACTCTCACATGACGATCTTGTTGAGCGGGTACTCGACGATCCCTTGGGCACCCGCCTCCTTGAGGCGCGGGATGATCGCGCGCACCACCGACTCGTCGAGGATCGTGTTCACGGCGACCCAGCCTTCGTCGCTGAGCTGCGAGATCGTGGGCTTGCGCAGAGCGGGGAGGACCTCGAGGACGGCGTCGAGGCGCGCGGCCTTGACGTTCATCATAAGACCGACTTTGTCGAGCGCGTTGATGGCGCCGTGAAGGAGCATGACGACGTCCTTGATCTTGCGGCGCTTCGCCGGATCGTCCCAGCTCGCCTTATTGGCGATGAACTGCGTCGTCGACTCGAGCACGGTGTCGACGACGCGCAGCTTGTTCGCGTGCAGTGAGGAGCCGGTCTCGGTGACCTCGACGATGGCGTCCGCAAGCTGGGGAAGCTTGGCCTCGGTGGCGCCCCAACTGAACTCGACCTTGGCCGTGACGCCGCGCGCGGCGAACCATCGCTTCGTCACGCCGACGAGCTCGGTGGCGACGATGCGGCCCTCGAGGTCGGCGGCGTCGCGGACCGGCGACGCCTCGGGCACGGCGAGCACCCAGCGCACCTCGCCGAAGCTCTGCTTGGCGTACCGGAGGTCGGTGACGTGGTGGACGTCGGCCTCGTTCTCGATCACCCAGTCGTGTCCGGTGAGGCCGCAGTCGAGGGCGCCGTCCTCGACGTAGCGCGCCATCTCCTGGGCGCGCACCAGCATGCATCCGATCTCGGGGTCGTCGATGGCGGGGAAGTACGAGCGCGGCGCGCTGGTGATCGCGAAGCCGGCGCGCCGGAAGAGGTCTATGGTGGCGGTCTCGAGGCTGCCTTTCGGCAGGCCCAGCTTCAGTGTCATGTGGCGGTCCTCGCGGTCGGCTCAGGGGCGACGGCGCGCGCCGTCCCCTCGGAAGAGGGAGTCTACCTCAGGTCGTGGCTCCGTCCCGAGCGCCGCCGTGCAGCCGCCGCCTGGTCGAGGCAGGGCGGCGGGGCGGCATGGCCGGCCACGCCGCCTCAGTAGCGCTTCGGCGCCTCGCAGGCGAACGAGGTGATCAGCGGCTCCGCCTTCTTGCTGCCACACTTCGGGCACACGGCTCTCTTCTGCCGTTCCTCCCAGCGGCAGGTGATCTCGTAACGTGTGCCGCACTTCGCGCAGCGGAACTCGTAGACCGCCATGGCCTTCCTCCTTCGTCGTGCCTACCGGGGTTCTACCCTTCGAGCGGGCCGTGTACCATGAGCGCCGTGGAGTACCGGCGGTTCGGCGATCTCGACCTCAGCTTCTCCGTCCTCGGCTTCGGCGCGATGCGCCTGCCGCTGGCCGGCGAACGCCCTGAGGACATCGACCGTGAGGAGGCGCGGCGCATGCTGCACCGCGCCGTAGATCTCGGCGTCGACTACGTGGACACGGCCTACGCATACCACGGCGGCGTGAGCGAGTCGTGGCTCGGGTGGGCGTTGCAGGACGGTTACCGCGAACGCGTCGCCGTGGCCACCAAGCTCCCGCCGTGGAAGGTCGGTGGACGGAACGACTTCGACCGTCTTCTCGACGAGCAACTGACGCGGCTGGGCACGACGATCGACCTCTACCTGCTGCACGGCCTCGACGACGAGTCGTGGCGCGAGAACGTGCTGGCGCACGACGTCTTGGGCTCCGCCGAGCGGGCCATCGGCGACGGCCGCATCGGCCATCTCGGGTTCTCGTTCCACGACTCGTACGATGTCTTCATGCGGATCCTGGAGGGCGCCGACCTGTGGGAGTTCTGTCAGATCCAGTACAACTACATGGACGAGGACTACCAGGCCGGAACGCGTGGCCTGTACGCCGCGGCCGAGCGCGGGCTGGGTGTGGTCGTCATGGAACCGCTGCGCGGGGGCCAACTCGCGCGGCCCACGCCGGAGGTGGCCGCGATCTGGGCCGCCGCCCGGCAGGAGTTCGAGGGCGCTTCCTCCTCGCCTGCGAGTCTCCCGGAGACGCCGGTCGAGTGGGGGCTGCGCTGGGTGTGGAGTCACCCCGAGGTCTCGCTCCTGCTCAGCGGCATGTCGACGATGCAGCAGGTCGAGCAAAACGTGTACTACGCGAGTCGCGCCGGAAAGCCTTTGAGCGCGGCCGAGCACGCCGTGATCGCGCGGGTGCGAGACGCCTATCGCGCCGCGGTGCCGATCCCCTGCACGGCCTGCAAGTACTGCCTGCCGTGTCCCAACAAGGTCGCGATCCCCGACATCCTCGAGCTCTACAACGACGCGATCGCCTACGCCGACGCGGCCGGCGCCCGCCGGCGCTACACGTGGCTCGGCGAGGACGAGCGCCCCGACGCGTGCACCGCGTGCGGCAAGTGCGAGGACCGTTGTCCGCAGCGCATCGGCATCGTCGGCTGGTTGGAGAAGACCCAGGCCTTTCTGGCCGTCGGCGAGGGGTCTGGACCGGGGGGTTGAGCGCTACGCCTCGGAGGTGAGCACGGCCTCGAGCGCCGGCACGAGTGGCGGGAGGTCGTGCAGGACCGTGTGCCAGAGGATGCGGTCATCGACACCGAAGTACTCGTGGACGACGATGTTGCGCACGCCGCGCATCGTCGACCACGGGACCTCCGGATGGGCCTTGCGGATCGGCCCCGGGATCCAGCGCACTGCTTCGCCCATCGTCATGAGGTTGCGGATGACCGCGTCGCGGGTGCGCCGGTCGGCGACGAAGTCCTCGTAGGTCATGCCCTCCGTGTAGTCGATCGCCGCGCGGACGCCGGCGACGATGTCGCGGACGCGAAAGCGCCAGTCGCGAAAACGCAGGCGGAGCCGGCGTTCTTCGGCAGGATCGGGAGGGAGATCAGAAGACACGGACGGCCTCAGCCAGGATCTGGTCGCGCATCTCGGGGCGCAGTGCATCGGGGGTGGCGAGGTCGATCCGGCTTGCCAGCGCCTCGCCAAGCGTGCGCTGCAGTTCGACGAATCCGAAGAGCCCGATGCGCACGTGCGGCTCGAACTCGACGAGGATGTCGGTGTCGCTGTGCTCCGTGGCCTCGTCGCGTGCAGTCGAGCCGAAAATGGCGAGGTGGCGGACGCCGAAGCGCCTGATCTGCGCCTTATGGCGTTGCAGGCGACGGATGGTCTCGCGGCGGGTCACCGTCTCATCCTAGCCGATGGACATGGCGGCCGGGACCGGCAGGGCGGCTCAGCGCGCGACCCTGCTCACGAAGAGATCGCGGCCGCTGACGCCGGCGACGTAGACGGCACTGCCGGACAGACTCACGGACTGGGCCTGGTCATCGCCGCCACGGCGGTCGTAGAACACGGCAGGCCAGAGTGGTGTCAATGCGCCCGAGAGGCCGGCGACGATCGCGTCGGGACTCGAGGCGCCGGCGGCCGCACCGACCGCGTAGGTGCGTCCCGCTGCCGTGACGGCGAGGTCGAGGATACCCTCGTCCGCGCCGGCCCCCGCGAGCTGCCACCAGCCGGCTTGCGTGCCGTCCGGCAAGAAACGGACGACGGTCGCGTCGCCACCTCGTGCGGCCGCCGTGGCGATCGTTCCGCCGGCCACTACGGCGCCGGCGTGGTCGATGCCGACGGCGGCGAAAGCGTCGATGCCGATCGCGCCCAGCCCACCGTCCACGGTCTTCTCGAGACGCAGGGCACCGTTCCTCGCGTAACGGAGCACGAGGCCGTCGTCGCCGGTGTCGGGACTGCGGGTGACGCCAGCGACCGCGATCCCGGCGCCGTGGACGGCGATGGCGGCACCCCTGTCCGGGCCGCCGGTCTTGCCGTCCCAGCGCCGGCGCCAGACGAGTCGGCCGTCCGGGCGATAGCGGACGGTGACCGCGTCGTCGCCTGACCGGCTGCCGCACATGCGGCCTGTGGCGTAGACGTCACCGCCCTTGGGATCGACGGCCAACGCCAGCGGCTGATCGAGCCCGGCGACGGAGCTCGTCATGGTCGTGCGCCAGAGACGGGCGCCGCCGGCGCTGAACTTGACCACGCACCAGTCACCGCCGGTCATCTTGCGGGTGAGCGTGCCCGCGACCACGACACCGCCGTCGGAAGCGATGGCGAGAGCCTCGGGAACGTCGGCGCGCCCGTACGCGCCGGCGACCTTTTTCATCCAGCGCCGGCGGCCGTCGGGCGCGTACTTGAGGACGACCCAGTCCTCCCGTCCCGGGCGGCTGAACGTCGACCCGCACACGAGCACCGAGCCGTCACGGGCCACGGCGAGGTCCTTCATCCAGTCGAGACCGTGGGCGGCGCCGTCGTACGAGCGCGCCCAGAGGCGCTTGCCCGCGGCTGAGTAGCGCAGGAGGACGATGTCGATGTTGCCGGATGGTCGCAGCAGGCTGGCGGCGACGTAGACGCCGCCGCCCGGCCTGGCGGCCGTCTTCGCGTTGGAGACGGTCCCGCGGCGGGCGCCGTTCCAGACCCTGGTCCAGGCGACGTCGCCTGACGCGGCGCTTGCAGAAGCTGCCGTCCACAAGAAGACGATCAGGCAGGCGAGCGTGAGGGTGAGAGCGCCGCGACGTGCGCCGGCGAGCGCGATGTGGCGCGCCCGAGCTCGCTCCGAGGCGGGCCCGGAATACGCATGACAGGTGGCGACGGCCGCGCGGCTGCGGCACTCAAGCTGCGAAAGCGTCACGTTCAGTACCCCCCTGCCTTGGCAGACTGCCCCCTCTCGACGCTTCACTGTACACCCCTGCCCGGGCGGCGCCCACCTTGGTGATCGGAGAGCGTCGCCCGGCACGGCGCGCATGACGATGTCACGAGGTGGTGCCGCGCGCCGCCGGGAGACCGCGCCAGGCGGCGGCGCAGATCGCCGGGAGATCGCGTACGGCGACGGCGCAGGCTCACGGCCTTGACCAGGAGAGCGAGGAGGATTGGAATAGGCGCCGCACGGCGTCTGCGCCGTCGAGCTGGGACGGACCGGGTCTGGCTGCCCCGAACTGAAGGGGGGAGGGGGAGCCGGCCCGGCTCCGTCCCGTCATCTTCTTGGAACCCGGGGCCGGCGGCGCTCAGGGGAAGCGCAGACGGACGCTCGCAGCGTCGACGGCCACGTGGACGTCGCTTGGGTCAAGCTCGCCACGGACGTCGTCACGGCTGATCCGCACAGCGAGCGTGACGGCCCCCTGGAGGGTGGAGCGCGGGATCGTGACCGTGCCCCGGCACGTGTATCCGACCGGGTCCTCGTCGCGTGAGACGTTGGGTAGCGTCACAGGAAGACGCCCCGTCCAACCGTTGGGGCCGGACGGCACGGTCGCAGCCCAAGCGATGAAGAAGCGCGCGTCCTGGTCGCGGGCGCCGCCGACGGCGTCGGTGGCGAGGACCTCGACGTCGAGGACGAAGTCACCGCTCGCGGGGACGACGGCGAAGGTCCAGAAGCCGGCCGCCTCGTGCGCGGCGTCGCGCAGCCAGTACCGGCCCGAGACGAGCGCGCCGGTACTCGCGAAGGTCGTGGCCGGGCTGGCCGACACCGTGGGGCCCGAGCTCGGCACGGGGCCGCCGGAGGCCGCCGCCGAGGGAGAGCCCGGGGCGGCGTCGCCCGGCGTGGGATCGAGCGGCACGGCGGGCGACGAAGCGCCGGTCGCCGGTCGCCCGTCGTCCCTCGTCATCACGACGACCGCGGCGAGGATCACGACAGCGACGCTCACGACGATGATGAGGAGCCGACGCGTGTTCACGGGAACCTCCCTCCGGTATCGTCGTCACGATTGTAGTACAGGCGCCCGCCCTCGCGGCACGTCGCCCCCTGCGTCACGCCGGTCGTCGGCCGCGACTCTTCGCCGCCTTTCGCTGCGACGGCTCAGGGGAGTACGAACCGCGCCGCGCTCCCGGCCCTGGCCGGCGTGATCTCGAGACGCGCGTCGATGCGCTCCCTGACCTCGGCGAGGTGCGAGATGATCCCGACGAGACGCCCGTTCTCTTGCAGTGTGGTGAGCGTGGCGAGAGCCTGGTCGAGCGCCTCGGGATCGAGTGAACCGAAGCCTTCATCGACGAACACCGTATCGAGACGGATGCCGCCGCTGAACTCCTGGACTGCTTCGGCCAGCCCAAGTGCGAGGGAGAGCGCGGCCATGAACGACTCGCCCCCGGACAGGGTGCTGACGGGTCGGCTTTCTCCCGTCCAGGAATCGAATACGTCGAGGTCGAGGCCGGACGCGCGCGTCCGGCCGTGAGCCCGGCCGCTGCGCTCGAGCTCGTATCGCCTGGAAGTCATCTCTCGCAGGCGCAGGCTGGCGATCTCGAGTACCCGGTCGAGGTGGACGCCGAGCACGAAGCGCTGGAAGTTGAGGCGCAGCGGGTTGTCGCCGGTCGCCACTTGCGCGATGCGCCCGACGACGGCGAACTCGTCGTCGAGCCCCGCGCCTTCGACGGAGAGCCGGTCGAGTTCGGCGCGTGCGTGCTCGAAGGTGAGGGCGCGGCTCTCGAGCCCGGCTTTGATCGCAGCAGCGTGGCTTGAGGCCGTCTGCGCCTGATGAAGCGCCTCGGCGAGCGCGTCGACGTCGGGAGGGGCGAGGCCGGCCGCCGCACGCTCGGCTTGAGCGAGCGTGGCCGCGGCGGCGACGATCGCCTCGTCGTGTGCCTTCAGGTCGGCGGCCAGGGTGTCGATGTGCTCGGGATCGCGCAACGCCGCGTGCCAAGCCGCTTCACCGGCGAAGCCCTGGTCGGCCAAATGGCGTGCGAAACGCTCGTCGGCGGCGTCGGCCGCCGCCTGGGCGAGGTCGTGCCGCCGCTCGAGGTTGGCGACGTCGGCGCGCGCCTTCTCGAGCGCGAGTGCCGCCGTCGAGCTCGCGTCGCGCGCCGCCTGGAGCGCGTCGTCGAACGCGCTGACCTCGGCCTCGGCGGCGCTGACCGCCGCCGCGAGGGCCTGAGGCTCGACTTGCTCC
>CAZTMO010000072.1:0-8760 GCA_964615105.1 uncultured Thermoleophilia bacterium | reverse complement strand
GCCCGGCAGCGCCGCCGCCCGTCGGCGAGGGAGGCGCCGCAGTGCGGGCACAGCACGTCGTCCGGCGCCGTGGCGCCGCAGAGGTCGACCGATCCGCTGCGCC
Organism: uncultured Thermoleophilia bacterium; assembly: GCA_964615105.1. Taxonomy (GTDB): domain Bacteria; phylum Actinomycetota; class Thermoleophilia; order UBA2241; family UBA2241; genus UBA2241. Next base: position 8,657 of record CAZTMO010000072.1, on the reverse strand, counting down.
GTCCGCCCTCCGCCGACGGCGACAGAAACAGGTCGCCGCTCTCGTCGCCACAGCGTACTGCGAGGTGCAGCGAAACACCCTCCTGCGAGGGGTCGAGAACGGTCAGCGCCGCGCGGCAACTCGGACAGTAGGCGGCCAGGCCGGCGCCGGTGACGACCGCGCTGTCGTGCTCGATCTCCTCCGCCATCCCCGCCCTACCCGCGTCGTACCGAGCTCAGCAGCGAGATCCGCTCGTCCCGGCTGTACGTCGCGTTCCGCTGTATCAGCTCGTCGAAGTCGACCTTGTGCCCGTCGAAGTGCGGCCCGTCGACGCAGGCGAACTTGCGCTCGCCGCCGACGCTGCAGCGGCAGCCGCCGCACATGCCGGTGCCGTCGATCATGATGGGGTTGAGACTGACGATCGTCGGGAGATCGTACAGCCTCGTCATCTGGCAGACCGCGCGCATCATGACGAGCGGACCGACGGCCACCGCGAGGTCGAAGCGCTCGCCGTGCTCGACCAGGTCGCGCAAGGCGTCGGTGACGACGCCGTGGACGCCGTAGCTGCCGTCGTCCGTCGTCGGGATGACCTCGCCGCACAGCTCGCGCATCTGGTCCTCGAGTATCAGCAAGGCCTTCTCGCGCGCCCCTATCACGGCAATGACGCGGTTGCCGGCCTCTTTGTAGCCGATGAGCAGGTGGTGAAGGACGGCGATGCCGGAGCCTCCGCCGATACCCACCACGGAGCCGACGTTCTCGAACTCCATGACCGCCCCCAACGGGCCCGCGAGATCCTTGATCGCGTCGCCGAGTGACAGGGATGCCAGCAGAGCCGTCGACTTTCCGACGACCTGGAAGATGATGGTGATCGTGCCGTTGACGGGGTCGCAGTATGCGACGGTCAGCGGCAGGCGTTCGCCCGTCTCGTTGACCCTGAGGATCACGAACTGGCCGGGCCGGATCCGGCGCGCGATGGCCGGCGCCTCGACCGTGAGCGAGATCATGTCCCGCTTGGTCAGTTCCTGGCGGTCGACGATCGAGTACATCGTGCGCCTCCCCCCGAAGCCGCCGTCACGCTCGGCGCGGGTGGTGCCACTCTCTACGATACACCGATACGCCGCCTCGTCCAGCGCCGCGACCGGTGCGACACCCGACTCAGGTGACCGCCTTAAGGTGAAAGCTCGATTTGCCCGGTCGATATACCCTCGTGGGTATCGCCAAGTCAACGAGCGTGGCGATACTCTCTATGTGGGACAGTCCCGAAGAAAGGGCCTCACGTGAGCATCATGGAGATCGCGATCTGGTTCGCCGTCTCGGCGTTCCTCGTGTTGCGCGTCGCGATGCTCGCCGCCTTCGTCGCGCTGCCGGTGGTCATCGTCAAGATCCTCCGCCACCAGCGGCACTCGACGGCGTAGGCGGGTTTCGCAGCGCCGCGCCAGCGTAGAGCCGCGCCCGCCCTGCGGGCGGGCGGGTCAGCGCCATGGCGAGCGCGTTCCACAGCGCGATCCAGACGATCCCCCCGAAGAGCAACGCTTTGCGCGTCGACGGCATCGGGTCCCAGAAGATGGCCGCCTGAGCGCGGAGTTCGCGACGCACCTCCAAGTCCTGGGGCCAGCGCGGCCACGACCAGCCGTCCCCATCTCGCCTTGCCAGCACCCGGGCGTCGTTCTCACTCGATGTCGGAGTCTTTCCCGGGTAATCGACCCACATGTGGTCGAACGACATGCGGATCGCGCAGGGGATCCCTTTGGCGGCCAACACGCTGGCAAGGACGAGGGCGCGGCTCTCGCAGTCGCCCCGCCGCGCCCGCAGCGCTCGTGCCGCGCTCGGGAAGCTCCACGGCACGCCGTCGACCTCCCAGTCCGAGGCGTAGGGCACGAGGTCGGCGAGCACCGCACGCTCGATCTCCTCGGGGTCGTCCGGAAGGCCGGCCGCGAGCGCCCGTGCCGCGAGAGGGTCGGGATCCGGCGACGACAGGTTCCGGATGCTGCTGACGAGCACACCGGGGTCCGGGTACAGGATCACCAGCACCCAGGCGCAGAGGAGGAACACGAGCACGCGGCGCGGGAAGGGCATGGCACGATTGTACGACGCCGGGCGACCGGCGGCGTCCGTCGGCCGTCGGTATATACTCGGCGCCATGGACGCGACCGGACCGACGCTGCTGCGGCGTGCCCTGGCCGTCCTCCACGCGAAGCAGTACCTCGCCTTCTATGCGATCCCCGTCTATGCTCTCGCCGTGCTCGTCCCGCTGTTGCTCTCTTGGCTGCACCAGCGTGGGACGGCCGAAGAGGTGCTGGGCCGCGCGGCGGCGCCGCTCTACGACACGGGCGCGGCGCCGGGTCTGCTCGCCGTCGGCGTTCTCCTCGCCTACCTCGGCGTGTACACCTGGTTCCGCGCCGGCTACATCCGCTCGATCGTCGGGCGCCTTCATCTTCGGCCGCAGAGCGGCGCCCAGTTCTTCTCGCTGCTCGGCGTCTACGCCGTCACCGAGATCGTCTCCGGACTCGGTGCGTGGGCGCTCTCAATCAAGGGCCACGACGGAGTCGCAAGCCTCGTGGGCATCGCCCTTCTGGCGATCGGCGTCGTTCTCATGTACTCCGACTACGCCGCGGTGATCACGGGCCTCGACCCGCTCCGGGCAATCTGGCGTTCCTGGGGCTGCGTGCGTGCGAACGTGGCGCTGTCCGCGATGGTCGCCATAACCGTGTACCTCGTCGGCATGCTCGCGGCCACGGTCCTCCTCGCGGCCGCGAGCGGAGACTGGCCGCGGGCGGCCCCTCTTCTCCTGATCTACGTGATGGTGATGGGCGTCGTGACGTTCGCGGCCGACGTCGTCATGGTCGTGACGTACGTGCACTGCGTCGAGACGGGGAGGCTGCCCCGTGCCCGCTGAGCGGTCCGACGAGCGCTCGACGGCGCCCCCCGCCCCGCCGAGCGCGCCGCTCGAGCGCCGCGTCGCCGTCCAGGTCGGCTCTCTGTTCGGCCTCGACGTGCGCCCGAGCAGAGCGTTCGTCTGGCTCGGGCGCCGGCGGTCGGGCGACGAGGCGATCGTGCCATTGGGAGGCCCGCCGGCGCTACCCCGACGGCCGCTCGAGGAGAAGTCGAGACAGGTCCGCGGGGCGCAGATCACCTACGCGGGCAACCCGGCGGTGACGATCCCGCTCACCGCGTATCGCGCGGCGCGCGAGGCGTTGCGCGCGCGCCGCGCGCGCGAGACGTCACGATGGGACCGTCATCCGTAAGGGACGCTGCCGCTGGCCCCTCCGTGGACCTCGTGCGACAATGGCGTGGTCCAGTCCCCGTCACATCCGCGGCCTCCCTGACCCATGAGCACGCGCCCTCAGTACGAACCCCTCACCGAGGTCGTTCGCATCGCCTCCGGATTGCCGGAGGATGATCCGTACCAGCGGGCGATTCGGAGGCGGCGGCACTGGCGCATCGTGGCAGCCTGCGTCGTCGTTCTCGCAGCGATCGCGGTCTTCATGACGTGGGAGGTCCGCACCGCCGCCTCGCACTACCGACGCGGCCAGGAGGCGTTGGGCGACGAGCGGTACTACGCCGCGATCCAGGAGTTCGACGAGGCGCGCATCCTGTTCTTCTCGTACCGTGACGCCGGGACCCTGTCGGTGAGGGCGCGCGAGGAGCTCGACGCCGGTATCGCCGCGGCGGTGAGGAGCGCCCGTCAGGAGGACGGGGTCCGGCGCCTGGTTGAGCGCGCCGCCTCCTCCTTGACCAAGGACGAGGCGGCGGCCGTCGAGCGCGCGCTCACCGATGCACGCAGACGCGTGCCCGAGGGGCCGCTGTCGACCAACGTGTTCACGCTCTCCCTTCTTGACACGCTCTCCGGGAGACTGGCGGAGGCCGCCGGCGATGCGCTCGCCGCCGCACACTGGGCAGCCGCCCGTGCCTACGCCGCCGCCCTGCTCGCGATCGACCCGGAGGACGCGGACGGCACGGCGCTCGTCGAACGCGCGGACCTCGGGGCCAGGCTCGAAAGGCAGCTCGGCGACGCGCGGGCGGCCGCGCGACGCGGGCAGTGGCGGCAGGCGCTGCGTCTCGCCGAGGCGGTGCTCGACGAGTGGCCCGACTTCGCCGGCGCGGCCGCCCTCGTGCGCGAGGCCAAGGCGGCGCTGGCGCCGAGACCGCGACCTACACCGACGCCGACCGCAACGGCCACTGCACCGCCTGCGCCGCCCGCACCTCCCAAGCCAACGCCGCCGCCGCCCTGAACGACGGCGGAGGAGGTACCATGGCCGCTACACATACCTCACCGGGAAGGACCGACGTGACCATGAGACCAAACGAACGTGCACGAATCGGCCTGTGCGCCGGCGCGCGCCTCGTTCTGGCGACCGCCCTGGCCGCAGTGGTGCTCCTCGGCCCCGCAGGCACGACCGCGCACGCCGCGCCGGCGGTATGGCGGCTCGTCCAGACCCCCTGGACCGACGACGTCGCAGTCAACGACATCGCCGCCGCGGGACCGTCGTTCGCAGCTGTGGCGGGCGCCGGAGGCAGAGTCGCGGTCAGCATGAACGGCGGCGGCTCCTGGACGCTGCGCGCGCCCTCGGCCAGCGGCTTCGATGCGGACTTGTATGGCGTCGCGTTCCGCGACCCGGACCAGGGCCAGGGTGTCGTCGCGGGCGCGGGCGGCGCCCTTCTCGTGACAACCGACGGCGGCGTCACGTGGAGCGTACCGACGTTCACGTCGGAGGCGCCGACGGCCGACCTGAACGACGTCGCCATGGCGGGGACGCGCGTGGTCGCGGTCGGTGACGGCGGCGTCGTCCTCGAGAGCGCCTCGGGCGGCGCCTCCTGGCATGACCTTCCGGCGCCGACGACGGCTGACCTCGAGTCGGTCGCCGTCTCCGAGGAGGGGACGATCATCGTCGGCACCGATGCTGCGGACGTGTTCGTCTGGCGCGGGGCGAGCTGGAGCAGCGCGGAGCTCTCGGCGCCGGTCACGTCCGTCGCAGCGCGGTCCCCGCTGCCGGGCAACACGAGTCCGATGACCGTGGTCGCGAGCAGCGGGTACGACGTCGTCGGCAACGCGACTGGGGACGCCCAGTTCTCGACTCTCCTCAGCGCCATCTACGCCAGCGAGCCGACGTGGCCCGAACTGACGTGGGGCAGCGTGCCGGCCGATGAGTTGCTGATCGCTGGGCCGGCGGGCTTCGCCTCGTTCTACGACGTCGCCGCACTGGAGTGGCACGCAGGGGCCACCGCGCTTCGCGACCCGCGCGCCGTGGCGGCGACAGCGGGACAGAGCGTCGCCTACGTGCTCGGCAGCGACGGACGCGTCGCCCGCACGCTGTCTTCGGCGCGCCCCGGGGCGACGCTGACGCCGCCCACAAGAACCATCACCGCGGGGCAGACGATCACGTTCTCGTCGACCGTCAACATCGCGGCGCCGGGGGAGCTCGTCGTTGAGCGCCGTGTCGGCCAAGCCAAATGGCGCAGCGTGCGCCGTGCCCCCTGGACGGCGAACGATTGGGAGAGCCTTTTCACGCCGTCGTTCGCGCCCGTCTTCACGAGCGAGTACCGGCTGCGCTTTTTGTATGGCGGTACCGGTCCACTCGTTTCGCCGACGGCCAAGGTGATCGTGCGGCCCAAGCTAAAGCCGGACGCGCTTCGTATCGTCGTGACCCGCGGGCGGACGTACCGCTTCAAAGGCTCCGTCTATCCGGCCCTGCGGAACGAGAAGGTGCGTCTGTACACCGATCGTGGAGGCAAGTGGCGCCGGTTCGACCTCGGGGGCGTGGTGAGCCTGCGCAACGGCACGCGTTGGGCCAGCCGGCCGCTCGGCACGCCCAAGCGCGAGACCTATCACCTGAAGGCGCGCGTCTTCGCGACGAGCAAGCACGGCGCGGCGTGGAGCCCGGTCGTGACCGTCGTCGTCAAGTAGGTCGGCAGCGCCCGCACACGAGTGCGACGGTCGGCGGTCACTCCCACTCGATCGTGCTCGGCGGCTTGCTCGAGACGTCGTAGACCACGCGGTTCACCTCGGGCACCTCGTTGATGATCCGCGAGGACACCTTCTCGAGCAGCTCGTAGGGCAGGCGCGCCCAGTCGGCCGTCATCGCGTCGTCGCTCTTGACGGCGCGGATCGCGATCGGGTACGCGTAGGTTCGCTCGTCGCCCTGCACGCCGACGCTGCGGATCACGGGCAGGATCGCGAAACACTGCCAGAGCTCGCGATAGAGCCCGGCCCTCTTGACCTCGTCCTGGAGGATCGCGTCGGCACGCTGCAGAATGTCGACGCGCGCGGCCGTGATCTCGCCGATGATGCGGATGCCGAGCCCGGGGCCCGGGAAGGGCTGCCGCCAGACGATGCGCTCCGGGAGACCGAGCTCTTCGCCCACGGCGCGGACCTCGTCCTTGAAGAGCAGGCGCAGCGGCTCGACGAGCTCGAAGCCCATCTTCTCGGGCAAGCCGCCGACGTTGTGGTGGCTCTTGATCTTGGCGGCCTGTCGCGTGCCGCTTTCGATCACGTCCGAGTACAGGGTCCCCTGGACGAGAAACCTCGCATCGGCGTGCTTGCGCGCCTCCTCCTCGAAGCAGCGGATGAACTCCTCGCCGATGATCTTGCGCTTGAGTTCCGGCTCGGTCACCCCCGCCAGCTTGTCGAGAAAGCGCTGCTTGGCGTCGATCGAGATGAGGGGGATACCGAGGTGTTGAGTGAACATCTCGACGACGTGCTCGGCCTCTTTCCAGCGCATCATGCCCTGGTCGACGAACACGCAGGTGAGGCGATCACCGATGGCCCGGTGCACCAGGACGGCGGAAACAGAGGAGTCGACACCGCCGGAGAGCCCGAGGATCGCTTTGTCGTCGGGACCGACCTGCTCGCGGATACGACGCACTTGTTCTTCGATGATCGAGGCGGGGGTCCACGACGGCGTGCACTCGCAGGCCTCGTAGAGGAAGTTCTCAAGAACGTCCGTGCCGCGCGGGGTGTGCGCCACCTCGGGGTGAAACTGGACGGCGTAGAGGCCGCGCCCACGGTCCTCCATGGCGGCGACGGGGGCGCCGTCGGTGGCCGCGAGGACGGTGAATCCCGGCGGCGCCTCGGCGATGCCGTCGCCATGACTCATCCAGCACTGCTCCCGCTCGGCGAGACCGCCGAGGAGAAGACCGTTCGCGGTGACACGGAGCTGCGTCTTGCCGAATTCGCGCACACCGGTCCTGGCCACGGTGCCACCCAGCGACTGCGCCATGAGCTGGGCGCCGTAGCAGATGCCGAGGATCGGGATGCCGAGCTCGAAGAGCCGCGGGTCGGGGCGCGGGGCGCCTTCGACGTGCACGCTCATCGGCCCGCCGGAGAAGATCAGCCCTTTCGGCCGGCGGGCGCGGATCTCGTCGGCAGCGATGTCGTGGGGGACGAGCTGCGCGTAGACGCGGCGATCGCGCACGCGACGGGCGATCAACTGGCCGTACTGGGCCCCGAAGTCGAGGACGAGCACGGTGTCGAACCCGCGCGCCTCGTCAGGGTGTGGCGCCGCGACCCCCGGCTCAGCCCATGCCGACATCTTGCTCCTTCTGGAGCTTCTTGCCCTCGGTCATGAGCGCCGGCGCGACCATGACCTCCGCCTTCTGGAAGGCCTGCAGGGTCTCGTAACCGCAGGTGGCCATCGACGTCTTGAGCGCGCCGAAGAGGTTGAGCGTACCGTCGTTCTCGTGCGCCGGCCCCAGGAGGATCTCCTCGAGCGTGCCCTTGATGCCGGCCTTGACGCGCGTCCCGCGCGGAAGGTCCGGATGGAAGGTCGCCATACCCCAGTGGTGGCCCCTGCCCGGCGCCTCGGCGGCGCAGGCCAGCGGCGAGCCGATCATCACGGCGTCGGCGCCGAGGGCGATCGCCTTGGAGACGTCGCCGCCGGTCCGCATGCCGCCGTCGGCGATGACGTTGCAGTACTGGCCGGTCTCGAGCAGGTGTTGTACGCGGGCGGCGGCGGCGTCGGCGATCGCCGTCGCCTGCGGCACGCCGATACCGAGCACACCGCGCGTCGTGCAGGCGTGGCCGGGACCGACACCCACGAGCACGCCGACCGCGCCCGTGCGCATGAGATGCAGCGTCGTCGCGTATGAGGCCACTCCCCCGACGATGACCGGGACAGGACAGCCCGAGATGAACTTCTTGAGGTCGAGCGGCTCGACCCTGCTCGACACGTGCTCGGCCGAAACGACGGTCCCCTGGACGACGAGCACGTCGAGCCCGGCCTCGAGCGCGACCTTGTAGAACTCCTCGACGCGCTGCGGCGTGAGCGACGCGGCGACGAGCACGCCGCCGTCCTTGATCTCTTTGACCCTCCGCGCGATGAGCTCGGCCTTGAGCGGCTCGCGATAGATCTCCTGCATCGTCCTCGTGGCCGTCTCTTTGGGCAGTCCGGCGATGCGGTCAAGCTGCTCGTCGGCGTCCTCGTAACGTCCCCAAAGGCCCTCGAGGTTGAGGACGGCGAGGCCGCCGATGCGGCCCATCTCGACGGCGAAAGACGGGTTGACGACACCGTCCATGGCGGATGCGAGGCACGGGATGCGCAGGGTGTGCGGGCCGAGCTTCCAGGTGATGTCGACGTCGTCGACGTCACGCGTGCGCCGGCTGGGCACGATCGCGATGTCGTCGAACCCGTACGCGCGCCGGCCCTTCTTGCCGCGCCCGATCTCTACGTCCATGCGGTCCT
>CAZTMO010000071.1:0-8770 GCA_964615105.1 uncultured Thermoleophilia bacterium | reverse complement strand
CTTCGCCGATGCCTACATGAAGGCACATGGGGGTGCCGTGGGCGAGAGCCTTTGGGCGCTGCTCCACACGTTCGTCGGCGGCGTCGGCGTCGGCGTGCTCGTGCTCGCGCTATTTGCCGGCGGCGTGCTTCTCGTCACGGGCTCGTCTCTCGGCCTCTGGGCGCGGCGTTCGAAGGAGGGCGTCGCGCAGGCCGGCCGCGCGGCGAAGGCGCAGGCGGCGAACCTCGGTGAGCGCCGCCGCGAGGCCGCCACGCGACTCATCGACCCCGGCGAGGACCAGACCGTCGTGGTCGACCGTCACGACACCGCGACGATCATCGCGCCGGCCGCCGCGTACCGGCCCTTCGTGGCGCCGGAAGAGCCGTCCACGCTGCGTTTGATCGACGGCGTCCACGACGCCCCGGAGATCTTTGGCGCCCCGCCGTCGGCTTCGTATCCGGGGCCGGCGCCCCAGACGCCTCCCGCTCCGGTCGGCGCCGTGGAGCCCGTCGAGCAGATGAACCTCGCCGACGCCGTGCGGGACGACCCGGAGGCCCAGGACACCGCCCTCGCGCTCGCTCCTCCCGAAGCGCCCGAGCATCGCGTGTGGGAGCTGCCCCAGCCGCATCTGCTGCAGCGCATGGAGACCGGCAGGGGAGAGGCGCCGCAGACGATCTCCTCGGTGTCGGGACGGCTGGTCGAGACCCTCGGCCATTTCAACATCCCCGCGACGGTGCTGGGCACCGTGTCGGGGCCGCGCGTCACCCGCTACGAGCTGCAACTGGCGCCGGGCATCAAGGTGAGCCGTGTCGCCGGTCTCAAGGACGACCTCGCCTACGCGCTCGCCGCGACCGATATCCGCGTACAGGCACCGATCCCAGGCAAGACCGCGGTGGGGGTCGAGGTGCCGAACCTCGAGGCCAACTACGTCTCCCTTGGCGACGTCTACCAGACCTTCCCTCCGCACGCCTCGCCGCTCGCCTTCTGGCTCGGCAAGGACGTCTCCGGCAAGCCGATCGTCGCCGATCTCGTGAAGATGGTGCACCTTCTCATCGCCGGCACCACCGGCTCGGGCAAGAGCGGCTGCATCAACGCGCTCATCAGCTCGATCCTGCTGCGCTCCACACCGGACCAGGTGCGCATGATCATGATCGACCCCAAGAAGGTCGAGCTCTCGAACTTCGACGGCATCCCGCATCTTCTCGCCCCCGTGGTGACGAACATGAAGCAGGCGAGCTACGTGCTCGACAACATCTGCCGCGAGATGGACCGTCGCTACGAGGTCATGGCCCGCCACGGCAGCGCGCAGAACATCCGCGACTTGAACAGGAAGCTCGAGAAGCTCGGCGAGGAGCCGCTGCCCTACATCATGGTGATCGTCGACGAGCTCGCCGACCTGATGATGGTGGCCCCGTCCGAGGTCGAAGACTCGGTGATCCGCCTGGGCCAGCTCGGGCGCGGCGCCGGCGTGCATCTCGTGGTCGCCACCCAGCGCCCGTCGGTCGACGTCGTCACCGGCATGATCAAGACGAACGTGCCGTCGCGCATCGCCTTTGCGGTGTCGTCGCAGACCGACTCGCGCGTGATCCTCGACCAGGGCGGAGCCGAGAGCCTGCTGGGCTCGGGCGACATGCTCTTCCACCCGCTGGGCAGCACCCGCACGATGCGCGTCCAGGGCGCCTTCGTCACGGCCCGCGAGATGAAGCTCATCACAGAGCACTGGCGGCGGCAGGCCTCCCCGGAGTTCCGCGAGGACCTGCTCGAGAACCCGGCGGGTGGCGACGCCGACGCCGGGCAGGCGACCGGCGAAGACGAGTACCTCGTCGACGCGATTCGGACGGTCGCCTCGATCGGCGCGGCCTCGGTGGCGCAGCTCCAACGACGCCTGCGCATCGGCTACGCCCGCGCCGGCCGGCTCATCGACATCATGGAGCAGATGGGCATCATCTCCGGGTTCGAGGGCAGCAAGGCGCGCACGGTCCTCATGGACGACGAGGCCATCGGCCGCGTGCTCGCCCGGCTCGAGAGGGGAGAGACGCTGACGGAAGCCGACGAAGAGACGATCGCGAGAACCGACGGGGCGCCGGCCGGCGACACTCCTGACGCCGGTGCCCCGGACGAGGCGCTCTTCGCCGGGGAGGGCGCGTGAACGCGATGGCTCACCCGCACTGCCGCGGGACACCACGATTGTCTTCACTTCTGCGCCTCACTAGACTGGAGGCCCGGGCGTCGGCGCCACTCGAAGCTTCGCGCCGGCACTGACCGCGAAGAGAGGGTCCATCCGTCGTGTTCGAGATTGGGAACACCCTGCGCGAGGCGCGTGTACGCCGCAAGTTGACGCTGCAGCAGGCGGAAGAAGACACGAAGATCCGCGTCAAGTACCTCCAGGCGATGGAGAACGAGGACTTCGACGTCATGCCTGGAGACGCGTACGTCAAAGGCTTCCTGCAGACGTACGCCCGATACCTTGGTCTGGAGCCCGCGATCATCCTCGACGAGTACCGTTCGCGTGGCGTCGCGCCTCAGGAGCACCAGCCCTTCGGGGGCGTCTCGATCATCGGCAAGCCTCGAGGTCACCGGCGACGAAACACGCTCGCCTTCGTCGCCGTCGCGTGTCTTCTCGTTCTCGCTGTCATCTACGTGCTCGGGCTCAACGGCGGGGACGCGACCCAGGGCGGCGGCCCGGGGATCGACACCGGCGTTCTGTCGCCGTCGCCGTCGCCCTCGCTCAGCCGGAAGCCGTCGCCCAAGCCCTCGCAGTCGGCCGTCGTGGACGTGGTGCGCGTCAGCGCGAGCCGCGGCGACTGCTGGCTCGAGGTCCGGCGCGACGGGCCCGACGGCAGGATCCTCTACAGCGACACGCTGACGCGCGGCAAGACCAAGCTGTTCCACGGCAGCGACCTGCACCTGCGCGTCGGCGCGCCGGGGGCGATCTCGATCCGCGTCGGCGAGAAGCTGTTGCCGCGCCTCGAGGGTGCCGGGCCGCTCGACGTCCGGGTCGTCGACGGCAAGCTCGTGCAAGGCTCCGCGACCGGAGGGTGACCATGGCCAAGGCAGTGTCTTTCGACGTCGTCTCGCGCGCCGACATGAACGAGGTCCGCAACGCCGTGAACATGGCGCAGAAGGAGATCGCGACGCGCTACGACTTCAAGAAGAGCGTGAGCCGCGTCTCGCTTGAGGGCGACCACCTCGTGCTCGCGTCCGACGACGAGGGCAAGCTCAAGCTGGTCGTCGAGCTGCTCGAAGAGAAGCTCGTGCGCCGCAAGGTCTCACTCAAGGCGCTGCAGTACGGCAAGGTCGAGGAAGCGCTCGGCGGGACCGTTCGCCAGCAGGTCGGCGTGGCCCAGGGTATCCCCGACGAGAAGGCGAAGGCGATGAACAAGCTTCTGCGCCAACGCTTCAAGAAGCTCAAGGTGCAGATCCAGGGCGACACGCTGCGCGTCTTCTCGCCGAGCAAGGACGAGTTGCAGGCGGCGATCCAGGCTTTGAAGGACGAGGACTGGGGTCTGCCGCTCCAGTTCGTCAACTACCGCTGACCACCACGCGCTTCTTCGTCCAGACGCTCGGCTGCCCCAAGAACGAGGCCGACTCGATGCGCCTCGAACGCGCCCTCGAGGGCGCCGGTCTGTGCCGCGGACGGCCCGCCGATGCCGACGTCGTGATCGTCAACACCTGCGGCTTCATCGACGCCGCCAAGGAGGAGTCGGTCGGGGCGATCCTCGATGCGGCCGAGGCGGCGCATACCCGCGGGGCGCGCGTGGCCGCCGTCGGGTGCCTCGTCGAACGCTATCGTGCCGATCTCGAGGCGGAGCTGCCCGAAGTCGACCTCTGGGGTGGGCTGGAGTGGGGCCCTCTGGTGACGGCACTCGGCGCCGATGCGCGGGCGCCCGCGAACGCCGGCTCCGGGGCACAACGTGCCGCGAGAGCAGGCGCGCCCCCGGGCGCGGCAACGGTGATTGAGGCACGACGGTCGCGGCCTACCCACGCCTACGTGAAGATCTCGGACGGCTGCGACCGGCGCTGCGCGTACTGCGCGATCCCCCTGATCAAGGGCGCGTACGAGACCGTTGCACCGGAAGAGGTCCTGCGCGAAGCCATGCTCGCCGTGACAGCGGGAGCGCGTGAGCTGGTGCTCGTGGGGCAGGACACCTCGCGCTGGGCGTGGCCGGGTTGGGGCGGGCTGCCGCGCCTTCTGGCCGAGCTCGAGGCGCTGGGGCCAGTCTGGATCCGGCTCCTCTATCTTCAGCCGGACGGGGTGGACGGCGCTCTGCTCGAAGCGCTCGCCGCGCACGCCGTCCCATACGTCGACCTGCCTCTGCAGCACGCATCGGGCGCCGTGTTGGCGCGCATGGGGCGTGCCGGCGACGGCGAGGACTACCTGCGACTCCTCGCCGAGGTCCGTCGCGCGCTCCCCGGCGCCGCCGTGCGCTCGACCTTCATCACGGGCTTTCCCGGCGAGACCGAGGGCGATGTCGGCGAGCTCCTCGAGTTCATCGCCGCGGCCGGGCTCGCCGTGGCCGGCGTCTTCGCCTTCGACGCCCAGGAAGGGACCGCGGCCGCGTCGCTGCCGCGCCAGGTGCCTGCGCCGTTGGCCCTCGAGCGCGCGGCGCGCGTGTCGGCGGCTATCGACGCGGCCGCGGCGCGGTTCTGGGAGGATCTCGTCGGATGCGAGGCGGACGTCCTCGTCGAACGAGGCAGCGGGCGTCCCGACGGCGAGGCGCTGGGCCGCCTCGCCGTGCAGGCGCCCGATGTGGACGGTCGAACGCTTCTCGCCGGCCGTGCGCGCCGCGGCGGCCAGCTCGTCCGGGCCCGTGTCGTGGCCGCGCTCGGCTATGATGTAGCGGCCGCGACGGCCGGCTGAGCCGGCACATCGAGCCCGGGTGGGCCGACCGATCTGGAGCGCGCCATGAAACGGCTACAGCGCAACGTGAACGCCGCGAACCTGCTCACCATGGTGCGTGTGCTCCTCGTCCCGGTCATCGTCGCGTCTCTCGTGGCGGAGATCCCGTACGGGTACGTGGTCGCGATCACGCTGTTCATCGTCGCCGCGGTGACCGACACGATCGATGGTCATCTGGCGCGCTCGCGGGGCGCGGTGACGACCTTCGGCCAGTTCATGGACCCGCTCGCCGACAAGCTGCTCATCGCCGCCCCGCTCATCGCGCTCGTCGGCATGCAGCGTCTTCCCGCGTGGGTCGCCGTGGTGATCATCGCTCGCGAGTTCGCCGTGGTCGCCCTGCGTCTGGTGGGACTGGCCCAAGGCGTGTCGATCCCCGCCGACAGGTACGGCAAGGTCAAGACGTTCTTCCAGATCGCCGCCATCGTGTCGTTGATGCTGCCGCACAGCCTCTTTCCGGGCTGGACGGCGACCGGAGACACCATCGTCGAGGTCTCCCTCGTGACGATCGCCGTCGTGCTCACCGTCGTGTCCGGGGTGAACTACTTCTGGAAGGCGCGCGCCGTGATCCGCATGCCGGGGGCGGCGCCGCGATGAGGAAGGAGCTGCCCGCGGCCGCGGTCGTGCTCACCGGCGACGAGCTTCTCGACGGCCGCACGCGCGACACGAACGGGGCGTTCCTGACGTCGCGTCTGGCCGCCGACGGCGTCCAGGTGGCGCGCCTCATCGCGGTGCCCGACGACATGGGGCTGCTCGTCGAGGCGCTCACCCAGGCTCTGGCGCTCGAGCCCGCGGTGGTGATCGTCAGCGGCGGCCTCGGAACGACGCACGACGATCTCACCGCCGCGGCGCTCGCCGAGTCCACAGGCCGCCGGCTCGACGAACACCCCGAGGCGCTCGAGATGGTCGCGCGACGGACGCGCGACGTGGCCGAGCGCCGGGGGGTCGAGTTCGCCGACGTCTTCGCGAAGACCCGTCGTCAGGCGCTGCTGCCGCGAGGAGCGCGACCCGTGCCTCCGGCGGGCGTCGCGCCGGGAATCGCTCTGCGCCACGGACCCACGCGTGTCTATGCCCTGCCCGGGGTCCCGTCCGAGCTCCGCGCCATGTGGTCGTGGGTCCGCGGCGAGCTCGCCGCCGCAGGCGTGCTCGGCGACGCCGTGACCCGAGTGGTGCGCATCTTCGGCGTCGGCGAGCTCCAGGTCGGGGCGGTCGTCGACAAGGCCCCGCGTTCGCTGCTCGACGTCGCCGTGAACGTCGGCGGAGGAGAGGTCGCGGTGCGTCTGCGCCACGAGCGGACCGCGGCGGCGCAGGCCGAGGCCGATGCCCTCGTCGCCGCGCTCGTCGCCGCCGTGCCCGTGTTCTCGAGCGACGGCCGCACGGTCGACACGATCGTCGCCGACGGCCTGCGTGCCCGCCGTGCCACGGTCGCCGTTGCCGAATCGTGCACCGGAGGGCTCCTCGGCGGCCGCTTCACGGCCCTGCCGGGCAGCTCCGACTACTTTCTCGGCGGCGTGGTCGCGTACGCGGACCCGGTCAAGGTGGCTGTGCTGGGGGTCGACGAGGCGTCCCTCGTGCGGCACGGCGCCGTCTCCGCCGCCGTCGCCGCGGCCATGGCCGAGGGCGCGCGGCGCGTCGCCGGTGCCACCTACGGGCTCTCGACGACCGGCGTGGCTGGACCAGACGGAGGGACTGCCGAGAAGCCGGTCGGCCTGGTCTTTCTCGGTTGCGCCGGCCCTGGTGCCACCCGCACCGCAGGCGAGCGCTTCCCCGGCGACCGCCAGAGCGTGCGCGAGTGGGCGGTCGCCCATGCTCTGCACCTGCTGCGCGAGACCCTCGCGGAAGACCACGAGCGATGAGACACGTCGGGGCCGGCGGGACGAAGCGCCTGTTCGTGGCCTGCGACCTGCCGCACGAGACGACAGCGGCGGTCGAGGCGTGGCGACGGCGCGAGCTCGCGGGTAGAGGCGAGCTCAGGGTCCCTACCGGCGTGCATCTCACCCTGTGCTTTCTCGGCGACGTCCCGGTGGAACGCGTCGCCGACGTCGAGGACGCTCTCGGCCGGGTGCACTTCGCGGCGCTCGAGCTAGACGTCGCCGGGCCCCTCTTCCTGCCCGCCCGCGGACCAAGACGCGTCGTCGCCCTGGAGCTCGTCGACCTCTCCGGGGCGCTTGTGGCATTGCAGGCCGACGTTTCGCGGGCGCTCGCCGAACGACGCTTGTACAGGCCCGAGCAGCGCGCCTTCCTGCCTCACGTCACGGTGGCGCGCTATCGCCGTCCTGGTCCACCGTTTTCCCTGCAAAACGTCAACGTTTCGAGGTTTTGCCTGCGGCGGATGGTCTTGTATAGTAGCCTCCTGGAGAGGGCCGGCGCCGTGCACACTCCCGTGGCCGTCTTCACCGCATCCTGAGAGAGGAGCTCCCGCCGTGGACAAAGACAAGGCCCTCGACGCCGCCGTCACCCAGATCGAACGCCAGTACGGCAAGGGCAGCATCATGCGCATGGGCGACCATGCCGCGGCCGACGTGCAGTGCGTGCCGACAGGGTCGCTCGCCCTCGACATCGCCCTCGGCGTCGGTGGCATCCCGCGCGGGCGCATCGTCGAGATCTACGGCCCCGAGGCGTCGGGCAAGACGACCCTCGTCTACCATCTCATCGCCCAGGCCCAGCGCCTGGGAGGGCAGGCCGCGTTCATCGACGCCGAACACGCCATGGACCCCATGTACGCGAAGGCGATCGGCGTCGACGTCGACAGCCTCCTCGTCTCGCAGCCCGACTATGGCGAGCAGGCTCTCGAGATCGCCGAGATGCTCGTGCGCAGCGGCGCCCTCGACATCGTCGCCATCGACTCGGTCGCGGCGCTCACGCCCAAGGCCGAGATCGAGGGCGAGATGGGCGACAGCTTCGTCGGCCTGCAGGCCCGGCTCATGAGCCAGGCCCTGCGCAAGCTCGCCGGCACGCTCAACCGCTCGGGCACGATCTGCTGCTTCACCAACCAGTTGCGCGAGAAGATCGGCGTCATGTTCGGCAACCCCGAAACGACGACCGGCGGCAAGGCGCTCAAGTTCTACGCCACCATCCGCCTCGACATCCGTCGTATCGAGACGCTCAAAGACGGCACAGAGGCGGTCGGCAACCGTGTCCGCGTCAAAGTCGTCAAGAACAAGGTCGCGCCACCGTTCAAGCAGGCCGAGTTCGACATCATGTACGGGCAGGGCATCTCCCGCGAGGGCACGCTCCTCGACCTCGGCGTCCTCTACGAGGTCGTGCAGAAGAGCGGCGCCTTCTTCAGCTACCGCGAGGAGCGCCTCGGGCAGGGCCGCAGCAACGCGCGCGCCTTCCTGAAGGAGAACCCCGACCTCGCCGCAGCCATCGAGGACGAGGTCCGCGCCAAGGCCGGACTGCCCCCGCTGGTCGCGGCCGCGCCGGCCGACAAGCCGGCTCCGCCGGTCGCCGAGTAGGCGCCACGGTGGGCGTCGTCACGGCGCTCCGGGCCACACGGCGCGGGCGCGTCTCGGTGTACGTCGACGACGCCTACGTCTGCAGCGTGAGCGAGGCGCTGCTCGCGAGACGCCGCCTGTACCAGGGTCTCGAGCTCGGCGACGCCGATCTCGAGCGCCTTCAGCACGAAGCGTCGGCCGAGCGCGTGCTCGGCGACGCACACCGCCTGCTCGCCCAGCGCCGGCGCAGCCGCGAAGAGCTGCGCCGGCGGCTGCTGCAGAAGGAGCACACCGAGCAGGCGGTCACGGCGACCCTCGATCGTCTCGAGGCCGACGGCCTTCTCGACGACGCGGCCTTCGCCGCGGCGTACGTTGCCGACAAGCGGCGTCTCTCGGGCTGGGGCGACGAGCGCATGCGCCGCGGCCTCCTCGAGCTGGGTGTGGCGGCAGAGACGGT
>CAZTMO010000070.1:0-8811 GCA_964615105.1 uncultured Thermoleophilia bacterium | reverse complement strand
GTCGACGTCGCCGCCCCAGCTCCAGAGGAACATGTCGAAGTCGGGGGCGTACTCGTCGCCGTCGTAGTCGTACTGCCGGTCGCCGAGCGCGCCTTCGGCGATCACCCGGTAGTCGATGTCGAGGCCGATGTCTTCGAACCATCCCGTGATGAGCTTCCCGCAGGTCTGGCTCGCCGTGGACTCTGAGCGCGCCCACAGGCGCAGTTTGATGGGCTTACCCCGGTACTCGCGGATGCCGTCGCCGTCCGCGTCCGGGTAGCCCGCGTCGTCGAGCGCCTGTCGAGCCTTGTCGAGGTCGAACGAGTACGCGGTCTCCGCCGGAGGCGTCCAGTGGTAGTCGGCATCCGACGAATAGTAGTCCCGCGTCACGATGGTGTCGGCGGGAGCGGCATTGTCGCCGTAGGCGAGTGTGACGAGCCGCTCCTTGTCCACGGCCCACTGCAGCGCGCTTCGGAACGCCGGGTCCTGCAGCACCGGATGTCCGGTCGACTTGGGGTAGACGCTCTTGTCGGCGCAGTTGAAGCCGAGCTCGTCGAAGCCGACCGTGACCGCCCTGATCGCTTCGAGGTCGGGCTCGGCGTCGAGCGCGTCGAACTGCGCCGGGGGGATGTTCCAGGCGGTCTGGATGGCGCCCGACCTGAGGTCCTGCGCCATCGTGTCCTGGTTCTGGTAAGTCTGGAAGATGACCTCGTCGACCTTGGGCGCGCCCTTCCAGTAGTCCTTGTTGGCCTTCAGGCGAACGTACTGGCCTTTCTTGAACTCGACGACCTGGAAGGGCCCGGACCCGACGATCGGTGGCGGGTTCGTGTAGGTCCTCTCGGCGTCCCCGGGCTTGATGTGGCTCCAGATGTGCTCGGGGAGGATCGGGATCCAGAGGGCGAGCATGTTGGCCTTGGGGCGGGAACAGGTGAACACGACGTGGGTGTCGTCGGGCGCCTCGACCTTCTCGATGTACCTGAGGTAATCGATGAACATCCCCATCTTGTTCTCGATCATGTAGGTGAAGGTGAAGGCGACGTCCCGCGCGGTCAGGGGCTCGCCGTCGTGCCACGTCGACTTGTCGGTGATGGTGAACGTCCAGACCTTGCCGTCGGCGGACGTCTCCCAGGCGGTCGCGAGACCCACCCCGGGCACGTTCGCCATGTCGCGGGCGCGGAACCCCACGAGCAGCTCGTAGTTGAGCGCCCAGATCTCGTACTCGGACCCGTACCCGATGAACGGGTTGAGGTTCTCGGGGTCGTGCGTCCAGCCGAGGCGCAGCACCGTCTTCGCGGCGCTCGCGGGCGAGCTCTCCCCGGAGGCGAGGGCGCCGGGCAGGGCGAACGCGAGACTCGTGAGTACGACGACGGCGATCGCCAGGCCGGTCAGACGGCTGCGGCGACGTGGGCGATGCGATCCGGGCACGGCTCCTCCCTCTGTTCTCCGGGCGGCGATGAGACCGACGACCGTGGCCCCGTCGCGGCCGTCCTTGCGGACGGCCCGATTGTAGCGTCGCACGCGTGGGAAGTCGCGGCTCATGATGGTCCGCCGCCACCCACGACCGAGCGAGGCGCTTTCGTGGGCGGGCAGTCTCGAATAACATGCACTCTCTGGTCGCGCCTTCACGCATCGACGTGCACGACGCGTCGTTGGCTTGGTCGCCTCGGCCGCGTATCGCCAGGCCGGGCTCAATGAGGAGGGAGCATGGTGAGTATTCACAAGGCAGGGGTCACGCGGCGGACGCTCGTGCTCGTGTTGGCGCTCGCACTCGCGGTCGCCGTCACAGCATGCGGCGGAGGCGGCTCCGGTGCGGGGGGGTCCGGCACCGCGAGCGGCGACCAGCCCGTCTTCAGGCTCGGCACGGTCGGCATGGGGTACGACTCGCTGAACCCGTTCGTCGGCACGTACGCGCAGGACTACGCCGCTTGGATGCTCATGTATCCCAACCTGGCGCAGTACACCGGCGACCTGAAGCCGCAGCCCGACTTCGCCGAATCCTGGACGACGAGCGCGGACGGGCTGACGTGGACCTTCAAGACCCGTGCCGGCGCCACGTGGACGGACGGTGAGCCGCTCACCGCCAACGACGCGGCGTTCACCATCAACACCGTGGTCAAGCTGCAAGGCGGGGCGGCGGCGGCCCTCAGCCCCTTCGTGCCGGGCGTCAAGAGCGCGAAGGCCACCGACGACACCACCCTCGAGGTCAAGCTCGAGCACCCGTCGGCCGCTCTGCTGGCGAACCTGTTCCAGTTGCCGATCCTTCCCGAGCACTTCTGGGCCAAGTACGCCGAGGGCGACGGAGCCAAGCTCAAGACGGTGACCATGGATCCGGCCAAGGAGGACCTGGTCGTCGCCGGCCCCTTCACCATCGAAAAGCTCGACATCAAGGGGACGACCATCTTCAAGCGCGTCGACAGCTTCTACGGGCCGAAGCCGCTGATCACAGGGTACGGCTTTCAGCTCTTCACCAACGCCGACGCCGCGATCCAGGCGCTCAAGAGCGACCAGGTCGACTGCGTGTATTCACTGCCTCCGACGGCGGCGGAGCCGATCAGAAGCGCCGGCAACCTCGAGATCGAGGGCTTCGGCGGCGGCATCCCCCAGACGTGGATCGTCAACTACTCCTCCAACAACACGAGACACCCCGAGCTGCGCGACCTGCAGGTGCGCGAAGCTCTCGATCTGGCGATCGACCGGTCGGACATGATCGACACCGTCTACGGCGGCTTCGCCGTGCCCGGGGGGTCGCTGCTCCTCAACCAGTACGTGCCGGAGTTCATGACGGCGCCCGTGCCGACAAGCGATCGTGACCTGGAGAAGGCCAACCAGATCCTCGACGGGCTGGGCTTCGCCAAGGGCGCCGACGGGATCCGTGTGGCCGACGGTGTGAAGATGGAATACACGCTGCTGGTCGGCACCATGAACCGTGCCATCGACAGCCGGCTCGCCGACATCCTCAAAGCCAACCTCGCCGAGATCGGCGTCGGGCTGAAGCAGAAGGTCGTCGACAACCAGGTGCCGATCATCTTCAGTACTCCGAAGCCGTACACCGACTACGACATGACCCTCATCATGTGGGGCCTCACACCCGATCCCGACTGGTCGACGCTCATCTCCACGAGCACCATGCTCGGTATGTACAACCTGACCGGCTACTCCAACCCGGCGTACGACAAGCTCTGGGAAAAGCAGACGAGCGAGATGGATGCGGCGAAGCGCAAGGCGCTCATCGACCAGATGGCGGAGATCCTGCAGAGCGACAAGGTCATCTTGCCGATCTGCTACACGCAGCTTGTGACGGCTTGGAACGAGAAGTGGCAGAACGTGCCTGATGCGGGCACCGTCTTCGGCTTCTACACCTACCTGAACAAGACGCAGTTCAACAGCCTGGCCGTGCAGTAAGAGAGGCCAGGCGGGCAGCAGGGCCGCCGGCATCGTGGTCGAGCGTTGAGCAGGCGCCAGAAGTTCATCCTGCGGCGAGCGGGGAGCGCGTTGCTGATCGCCTTCGTGGCGATCAGCTTCAGCTTCGTGCTGTTCCGCGTGCTCCCCGGCGACGTGGTGACGAACATGAGCCGCGTGCCCAACATGACCAAGGAGGCCCAGGCGGCCCTGCGTGCCCAGTTCGGCATCGACAGACCGCTCGTCGCGCAGTACGGGCTGTACCTCAAGGAGCTCGCCCGCGGCAACCTCGGCGTGAGCTACCAGAGTCAGCAGCCGGTGCTCGACGACGTGCTCGAGGCGGTCGGCAACACTGTTCCGATGGTCGGCATCGGCACGGTCGTCGCCATCGTCGTCGGGACGCTGATCGGTGTAACGGCCGCCTACCGGCAGGGCAGCGCCCGCGATCGCATCATCACGGGCGCTGCCATGGTCGTCTACTCCCTGCCGGTGCAGTGGGTCGGCTTACTGCTCCTCGTGTGGCTCTCGGGGTGGCTTCCGACCTCGGGCATGAGCGACCCCTATCTGATCGACGCCGGCTTCTGGGCGACCGTGCAGGACCGCGCCTTGCACATGCTGCTGCCCTCCACCTGCGTCGCGCTCATGCTCTTCGGGTCTTTCGCCCTGGTGGTCCGCTCGTCGCAGCTCGAGGCGCTCGCTGAAGACCATGTCCTGACGGCGCGCGCCAAGGGGTATCGCGATCGGCGCATCGTGTGGCGGGAGGCGTTTCGCTCGGCGATGCTGCCGCTGGTGACGCTGTCGACGCTGACGCTCGGCTTCGTGATCGGCGGCATGGTCCTCGTCGAGGCCGTGTTCAGTTGGCCCGGCGTCGGGCTGGCTACCGTGCAGGCCGTCGCGGCTCGCGACTACCCGCTGCTGCAGGGCATCTTTCTCTTCATCACCGTGTCCGTCGTGGCCTTCAACTTCCTCGGTGACGTACTGCACGCCGTGCTCGACCCTCGGGTCGCCGAGTGAGCCTGTTGCGACATGTCGTGCGCCGCCCGACGATCGTCGCCGGCCTCGTGGTCGTCGCCGCGTTCACGTTCGTCGCCCTCTTCGCCGCGGCTCTCGAGCCCTACTCGGTCGCCCGGCCCAGCGGTGGACCGTTCGCGTCGCCCTCGCCAGCACACTGGCTGGGCTGCGACGATGCCGGGGTCGACATGCTGTCGTTGGTCATCGCCGGCACGCAGAACTCGATGCTGGTCGGGTTCGCGGCGGCGGCCGTGGCCGTCCTCATCGGCGGGACTCTCGGCGTCGTTGCGGGCTATCGCGGCAGGTGGAGCGAGACCGGGGTGGTCGGGGTGACCGACTTCTTCCTCGTGATCCCGGCGCTGCCGCTGATGATCGTCCTCGCGGCCCTCTTCGGGCAGACCATCTACCACATCGTCCTGGTGATCGGGCTGCTGAGCTGGATGAGCGTCACCTATGTCGTGCGCGCCCAGGTCCACACCCTCAAGGAGCGCGGGTTCGTGGCGCGAGCGCGCAGTCTGGGCGCCGGCGACCTCTACATCATCCGGCGCCACATCCTTCCGCACGTCGCCCCGTTGCTCGTGGCCCAGACCGTGCTCACGGTGGCCTCGGCCGTGTTCTTCGAGGCGGCCCTCGCCTTCATCGGCCTCGGCGATCCTGAGCGTGTCTCGTGGGGGACGATCATTCAGAACGCCTTCCTGCATTCCGCGGTCTCGTACGGGGCCTGGTGGGCGATCCTGCCGCCCGGCCTGTGCATCGCGCTGGTCGTCCTGGGCAGCTTCCTCATCGGCCAAGGCGTGGAGGAGGCCCTCAACCCACGGCTCGGCAGCGCCCACGTGTCGCCGCGTTCGTTCCGACTGCGGCGGACCGTTCCCGAGGACGTGTCGTGAGGCGGCGAGCAGGGCAGGCAAGAGCGCGGCGGGGTGCGCAGCCTCGCGCCCTCTCGAGCGCCAACGAGAGTCGGAGCATGAGCGTCCTTGAGTTGAGCGACCTCCATGTATGGTTCGACGCCCCGGATGGGCGCACCGCGCATGCGGTCCGGGGCGTCGACCTCTCGGTCGCGGCCGGCGAGCGTGTGGGCGTTCTCGGTGAGTCGGGGTGCGGCAAGACGACCATGATCCTCGCCGCCATGGGCCTGCTGCCGGGGTTCGCCTCGGTCGGCGGCCGCGTCTCCCTCGACGGCATCGACGTGCTCGTCGAGGGCGAGCAGAGCGCGCGCCAGGTACGCTGGACTCATGCCGCCATGGTCTTTCAGGGGGCGATGAGCGCGATGAACCCGGTCCATCGTGTCGGCAAGCAGATCGCCGACCCGATGGTCTTCCACGGGCAGCTCAGCGCGGCCGAGGCCAGGGCCCATACGAGGGACGTGCTCGAGCTCGTGGGCCTGCCGGCCTCGGCCGCCGACCGTTTCCCGCACGAGCTCTCGGGCGGCATGCGCCAGCGCGCCGTGATCGCCATGGCCGTGGCCTGCGAACCCTCGGTGTTGTTCGCCGACGAGCCGACCACGGCGCTCGACGTCGTCGTGCAGGCGCAGATCGCCGACTTGCTGGCCGAGCTCTCCGACCGCCTGGGACTGGCCCTCGTCCTGGTGACGCACGACATCGGCATGATCGCCGAGACGGTGGAACGCGCCGTCGTGATGTACGCCGGCGTGATCGTCGAGGACGGACCCGTGGTCGCCGTGCTCAGCGCGCCGCGCCATCCCTACACGCGCCTGCTGCTGGAGGCGACGCCGGTGGTGAACCGCGATCGCCCGCTGGTCTCGATCCCGGGCACGCCGCCGCGTCTCGACGAACCGATCGCCGGCTGTGCCTTCGCGCCGCGCTGCCCCTGTGTCGTCGCCGCGTGCGCGACACGCCCGCCACTGCTCGGGGATGGCCACCGCACCGCCTGTCACGTGATCAGCACCGGGAGCCACACGTGAGCGTCTCCGCCGTCGGCGACGGCCACCTCCTCGAGGTGCGCGATCTCGCCGTCCACTTCGCTCTCAAGCGCTCGCTCGCAGACCGCCTCGCGCGGCGCGCCGGCCGGGTAGCCCGCGCCGTCGACGGGGTGAGCTTGCGCCTGGGGCGCGGCGAGCTTCTCGCTCTGGTGGGAGAGTCAGGGTCCGGCAAGACGACCACGGCGTTGGCGGCGCTGCGGCTCATCGAGCCGACGTCGGGCAAGGTCTTCCTGGAGGGTCGCGACGTCACCGCGCTCTCGCACCGCGACTTGCGGCCGCTGCGGCGACGGGCGCAACTCGTGCACCAGGACCCGTACGCCGTGCTCGACTCCCGCCTGCGCGCGCACGATGCCGTGGCCGAGGGCCTGCACATCCACGGCCTCGCCCCTTCGCGGCAGGTCGAGCGCGAGCTCGTCTGCCGGGCGCTGGAGAAGGTCGGCCTCACTCCAGTGGAGACGTTCGCCGCCCGCTACCCACATCAACTGTCGGGTGGCCAACGGCAACGGGTCGCGATCGCCGGCAGTCTCGTGCTGGAGCCCGCGCTGCTCGTGGCCGACGAGCCCGTATCGATGCTCGACGTCTCGGTGCGCGCCGGCATACTCGATCTGCTCGACCGCCTGCGCAAGGACGAGGGCGTCGGCATCCTCATGATCACCCACGATCTGGCGACAGCAGCCCACGTCGCCGACCGTGTCGCGGTGATGTACCACGGTAACGTCGTCGAGTCCGGTCCGGCGCGCGCGGTCATCGACGCGCCACGGCACCCCTACACGCGCGCCCTCATCGAGGCGGTGCCGCGCGTCGGCCGTGCCGAGCGGCGTCCGCGCGTCCTTCCCGGTGAACCGCCGGACGCGACTCACGTGCCGTCCGGATGCCGGTTCCACCCCCGCTGTCCTGTCGCCGTGGACCGCTGCGCCGGGGAGGCGCCGGCCTTGCTGTCCGTCGCCGGCGCCCTCGGCGTCACAGTCGCCTGCCACCTGTGCGCGCGAGACGCGCCGTCAAGTACCGTCCGGGAGGAGAAACCGTCATGAAGGTCTCGATCGGCGAAGTCAGCCTGTGGTTCGACGTGTTGAACGCGGGGCTCGTCCCCGAGGGGCCGGTGATGCGCGAGAAGCCCACACTGGTGGCCTTGCACGGCGGCCCCGGGTTCGACCACTCCGACTTCAAGGGGGTGCTCGAGCCGCTGTGCGACCTCGCCCAGGTCGTCATGTACGACCACCGCGGCAACGGCCGCAGCGATGCCGGCGACACGGCGCGCTGGACGCTCGACCAGTGGGGTGACGACGTCGGCGCGTTCTGCCGCGCGCTCGGGATCGAGCGGCCCTTCGTGCTGGGATGGAGCTTCGGCGGCATGGTGGCGCAGGTGTTCGCTGCCCGCTACCCCGACCAGCTCGCCGGCCTTGTGCTGCTCTCGACGGCGCCGCGCATCTCGTATGACCAGTTCGGCCCCGCCTTTGAGCGACTCGGCGGCGTGGAGGCCCGTGAGGCAGCACGACGCTTTCTCGTGGAGGCGGACATGGATGCCGAAGAGGAGTTCATGCGTCTCTGCATGCCGCTCTACACCGTGCGACGCGACCTTCTTCACCTGAAGTACGGCGAGACACGGCCCGTGGTCCAGCCCGAGGTGACGCGCCACTTCTTCAGTGACGAGGCGTGGCGTATGGACCTGCGGCCCGGCCTCGCCAACGTGACCTGCCCCACTCTGATCATGAATGGCGTCGACGACCCGATCACACCGCCGGAGTGCTCGGACGAGCTCGAGGCTGCGCTGGTGGCGGCCCCCGTGACGCGCGTCGTGGGCGCGCTCAGCTCGCACGATCTGCCCGAAGATGAACCCGAGCTGTTCGTGGCGGCGCTGCGCCGGTTCTTGGCGGACTGCACGGCGAAGGTCGCCGGTTGAGCGGGCGCGAAGGAGCGGACATGGACCTTGCGACCACGACCTTCTGCCTGCATGACGTCCGCGTGCTCGAGCGGGACGGCGGTTTCTCGGACGAGACGGACGTCGTCGTCGAGGATGGGAGAGTACTCGCCGTGGGGCGAGGCGCGAAGGCCCCGGACGGAGCGCCCGTCTACGATCTCAGTGGTCTGTGGCTCATGCCGGGTGTCTTCGACTGCCACGTGCACGTCGCATCGTCGACCGTCGACGAGCGCGAGCTGCTGCGCACGCCGCCGTCGTACTTCGCCCTGGAGGCGGCGGTGAATCTCGGCAAGACGCTCGACGCCGGGGTGACTTGGGTGCGCGACGCCGGCGGCGCGGACGCGGGGGTCAAGCGGGCCGTCGCCGACGGCTTGGTACGCGGCCCCCACCTCGATGTGTCAATCCGGCTCCTCAGTCAGACAGGCGGGCACGGGGACAACTAATCCGTGTGCATCGGATTCGAGCCTGACCCGCTGTACCGGCATATGCTGACTACCGTGGAAGGCGTCGGACGCATGCGGCGTGCCGACCGCCGCCCGCGTCGCGACGGCGCCTACCGCCGCAA
>CAZTMO010000069.1:0-8833 GCA_964615105.1 uncultured Thermoleophilia bacterium | reverse complement strand
GCTCGCCAAGCGCGAGGGCCGATCAGTGACAAGCGTGAGCAAAGGGAATGCGCTCAACTATTCGGCCGTCCTTTGGGACGAGGTCTTCGACGAGGTAGCAGCCCAGTACCCGACTGTGTCGAAGGAGTCACTGCTCGTCGACGCGGCAGCGATGTTCATGGTCATGGAGCCGCAGCGCTTCGGCGTCGTTGTGGCCTCGAACCTCTTCGCCGACATTCTCACCGACCTCGGGGCAGCCCTCATGGGCGGCATGGGTCTTGCGCCCAGCGCCAACCTCAACCCGGAACGCGTCTTTCCGTCAATGTTCGAGCCCATCCACGGCTCGGCGCCCGACATCGCGGGCCAGGGGCGTGCCAACCCGACCGGCTCGATCTGGAGCGTCGCTCTCATGCTCGAGCACCTCGGCATGGGCGGGTGGGCCAAGGCCGTCCATGCGGCAATCGCCGCGACGCTGGCGGACGGCAAAGCCTTCACGCCTGATCTTGGCGGGACGGTCAGCACGGCGGAGATAGGCGATGCGATTGCGGCGGCGCTCGCCGCGGGTGATTGTGCGGCTGGGGTCTCCACCGCCACGGCGGCGAAGGAGGGCGGCCGATAGGATGGGGACGGAGCGCGCCAGGACACAAGTGGGTGGTGGTAGCGCCGTCCCACTCCGCACAATGAGCATCATGTACACGCTTGCCCAAGGCATGTCCTGAGACCTAGGGGAGGGAGGAATCGTGGAGCGGAATATGTGGCAAAGGAGGCTGCGCCGACGGGACTTCTTGTTCGGCGCGGCAGGCATCGCCGCCACAACGGTCGTCGGAACGGGTGTGCTCTCGGCGTGCGGTGGCGACAATGGGGAGCCGGCGACCAGACCCACAGTCGAGCCGACCATCAAGGCGCAGCCGGACGGCGACCTCATCTACTTCAGCTGGGCGGACTTCATCGACCCGGCGCTCGTCAAGGCGTTCGAGAAGGAGTACGGAGTTAAGGTCAAGCTGAGCTACTTCGACAGCGATGACGCGATGGTCCAGAAGGTGGCCAGCGGCTTGCCGTACGACTTCGTGTGCACCAACTCCGCCTATCTCCCGAGGATGATTCAGGCTGAGCTGCTCCAGCCCATCCCGCACGCCGAACTCGCCAACATGGGGGAGGTCATCGACTTCTTCCAAGATCCGTTTTTCGACCCCGGCGCGCGGTACTCACTGCCTTACGGTGGCGGTCCCACCGGAATCGCGTGGCGCACCGACAAGATCGATTCGACAACGGTCACGGGTGCTTGGGAGGACCTCTGGCAGACGGCCGAAGCGGACGGCAAGAAATACGTGCTAGACCAAATCGAGGAGGCGCTCGGTATGAGTCTGCAGCGTCTCGGCTACGACATCGACACGGGGGATGCCGGCCAGCTCGATGAAGCGGCCCAAGAGCTTATCGATCTCAAGCCCCGCCTCGCTGGATTCAGCACCGACGACCAGAACCTTCTGGTCAGCGGGGAGGCGTGGATTACCCAAGCCTGGTCGGGCGACGTCTTCTGGGCTGCGCAGTCGCTTGACGATCCCTCGCTGGTCGCCTACAAGCTTCCCAAGGAAGGCGGCCTCATGGGCATGGACATGATGTCGATACCGGTGCAGGCTGAGCATCCGGGGACCGCACTCCTGTTCATGGACTGGGTCCTCGACCCCGCGCATGCGGCGCAAAACGTCCGGTATCACGGGTATCAGAACGGCACCACCGCCGGCAACGCCGCATGGGCGGAGCTCATGAAGGCCTTCCCGCTGCTCGAGATCCCCGACAACCCGTGGGACGTCGCGGCCTGGAAGAGCAACCCGACAGGCGAACGGCAGAAGCTGATGAACGCCGCTTGGACGAAGGTCAAAGCCGGCTGAACGGCATGAGGTTCCGTCGCCGCATAGGGGAGGTCATGCTCTTCCCCGGGGTCGTCTGGCTCGCCCTGCTGTTCCTCGTGCCTCTCGGCATCGTCATCGCCGTTTCCTTCGCGACGAGCGACATCATCAACCGGCCCGTCTTCGGGTGGCACCCGTCGAACTACAGCATGGCCTTCGAGCCGCTGTACTTGCGGGTGCTGGCGCGGTCGATCGGCTTCGCGGCGCTGACGACGGTGCTGTGCCTTCTCATCGGGTATCCCGTCGCCTACACGATTGCACGCTACGGTGGAAGGTACCGCAACCTTCTCATCGGCATCGTCGTCCTGCCATGGTTGATCGACTACCTCGTCCGCATCTACGCGTGGGTGGTGATCCTCGGGAACGAAGGCATCGTCAACACGATCCTGTCCCATCTCGGCTGGCCCGGCACGCCACCGGTGCAGTTGACGAACACGCCGTACGCGGTCATCGCCGGCCTCGTGTACGCGTACTTCCCGCTCATGGTCATGCCGCTCTACGCCACCCTCGAGCAGCTGGACGAGGCGGTCATAGAGGCGGGGAAGGACCTGTACGCGAGCCCGCGGAGGACCTTCTATCACGTGACGCTCCCGATCTCGGCGCCGGGCGTGATCGCGGGCTCGCTGCTCGTCTTTCTGCCATGCGTGGGTGACTTCGCCACGGCGCGGCTCCTGGGCGGGACCAGCACGTACATGATCGGCAACCTCATCTCCGATCAGTTCCAGCAGTCCGGGGACTGGCCGTTCGGCGCCGCCATCACCGTCGTCCTCATGAGTCTGATGTGGCTGGTCATCGTGGCCTACCTGATCTACGCCTGGCGGCAGGGACGCAGAGGGCTGGAGGTCGTCTGATGGGAGCGCGGGCCGAACCCGGCGGGGGCGCGGCGGCGACAACGGGGGCGCGCCGGAGGAAGAGGCGAGGCTACGACCGCCCGCGCTTCCTCTACCTCATCACGGGGTTGACCGTGGCGTACCTGTTCGCGCCCATCATGGTCGTGGTGGTGTTCTCGTTCAACGAGCGCAGGTCGCTGGCCGCCTGGGGCGGCTTCAGCCTCAAGTGGTACAGGGATCTCGCGGGCAACGAGGAGATCCGCGCCTCCCTGTTCGTGAGCCTTCAGATCGCGCTCGTCGTGATGATCGTCGCTGCCGTCCTCGGGACGCTCATGGCGATCGGCCTCAAGTACGCCCGGTCGCGCTTCGGCTCGTTCGCGGAGACGCTCCTTCTGCTCACGCTGGTCGCCCCGGAGCTCGCGACGGCGGTGGCGGCGATGCTGCTGTTCACCCAAAGCGGCGTGGAACTGTCGCGCACGACGGTCATGCTCGGCCATATCACATTCTCGATCGTGTTCGTCGCGCTCATCGTCCGCAGCCGCCTGGCCGGCCTCGACCCGCGAATCGAGGAGGCGGCGATGGACCTGGGGTGCGCGCCGCTCAAGGCCGTCCGGCTGGTGACGGTACCGCTGCTCTGGCCGGCCATCCTCGCCGGCAGTCTGCTCGTGTTCGTGCTCTCCTTCGACAACTTCGTCACCTCGTACTTCTTGTCGGGGGTGGGCACGCCGCCGCTGCCGCTGATGATCTACTCGATGATCAAGTTCGGTATCTCCCCGACCATCAACGCCGTGGGCGTGTTCATGATGGTCTTGACAGTGGCGGTCGCACTGCTGGCCGTCGTCATCTACGCCTGGGGCAACCGGAGGCTCCGGCGCGCAGCGCCGCGCTGAGTGTGCCCGCGGGCAGTACCGTGGAAGGGGGGCTGCGCCATGCAGCTCGAGAGCAAGATCGCCGTGGTCACCGGCGCCGCGCAGGGCAACGGGCAGGCCATTGCGCGGAGGCTGGCAGCGGAGGGAGCGCACGTGGTGTGCGGAGACATCAAGGAGGCGGGACTTCAGGCGACCGTCCAGGCGATCGTCGACGCCGGCGGCCGCGCCGAGGCGGCGCGCTGCGACGTCTCGCGTCCCGACGACGTCGAGGCGCTCATGGCCACCGCCGAGCGACTGGGTGGGCCTCACGCTGTCGTGGCCCAGGCCGGAGGCCGCTTCGGTGGGCTCATCGAGGAGACGACGCCCGAGACGTGGGATCGCGTCATGGCGGTGGACGTGCGGGGCACGTTCCTCGCCGTCCGCGCCGCGATCCCGCGCATGCGCAAGCTCGGAGGCGGCTCGATCGTCACCATGTCGGGCACTTTCGCATGGTACGCGGAGGCTGAGGTGTCGGCCGACTGTGCGGCCAAGGGCGCGATCCTCTCGTTCACCCGGGCGGTGGCCGTCGAGTGCGGGCAGTGGGGGATCCGCTGCAACACGATCGCACCCGGCTACATCAAGACCGCGATGGTCACGGACTACCTTGAAGAGAGCGGCGACGAGGCGGCCAAGATCGAGGCCCAGGTGAGCACGTGGCACGCGCTCGGCCGTATGGGCCGCGCCGAGGAGATCGCCGCCGCCGCGCTCTTCCTCTGTTCGGACGAGTCGTCGTTCGTGACCGGGCACGTGATCCCCGTGGACGGCGGTCTCAGTGTCGGCATCAACGCGAGACAAGCCCTGCTCGGGCGCTGACGGCGCCAGGGTCGGGAGACTTCATCGGAGGCACGAATGGTCGATCTGCGACGTATCGACAACATCGACATACTCTGCAACGACATGGACGCGATGGCAGCCTTCTACCATGACGTCCTGGGGCTGCCGTTCCTGTTCCCCCATGAACCCGGCGACGACTGGTTCGCGGTGCAGGCGGGCTCGGTGACGCTCTACTTCTTCCTCGGGCAGGGCGCTCACCCGACGCCGTTCGTCGCCGACAGCGACGAGAACCCGCCCGGTCTCGAGTGCTTCTCGCTGGCGGTCGACGACCTCGACGAGGCCATCGCGGCGCTCGACGGCAAGGTCAGCTGGCTCGGGGACGTGGAGGAATGGCATCATCCGGGTGGGACATGGTACCGGTTCCGCTACTTCCACGACCCCGAGGGCAACAAGGTCAGCGTCACCGAGCCTCACAAGGTCGCTGCCGAATGAATGTCCGGGCGCGGCGACGCGTCGCGCGCCGGTCGTGCAGGGCACGAAGCGGATGTCGGGAGGCTGAATGGTCGAGAGAACGTACCCACACGTGAGAGTGAGCGGCTCGCCGCTGGAGCGCGGGCGACAGTACGGCGAGCAGGCGCGCCAGAGGATCGAGGGCTCGCTCGCGACCTACGCCCGTGCGTACCAGGACCTGGCCGGCATGACCTGGCCGCAAGTCCTGGCGCTGGCGCGGGGCTACGTCGACGCCATCGCGGCCTTCGACGAGCGCTGTCTCGAGGAGATGCGCGGCCTCGCGCAAGGCGCCGGCCAGGATCTCGACGCCATCGTCGCGATCAACGTCCGCACGGAGATCATGTTGTCGGCGAAGGCTCGCGCGGCGAGTGCCGTCGCGCTGCCGCGGCCGCCGGCCGAGTGCACCTCGGTCGCGGCTCTACCATGCGCGACGACGTCACGGCACACGATCCTTGCGCAGAACTGGGACTGGCTGACGTCCACGACCGAGACGCTCGTCGTGCTGGAGGCTGAGCAGGACGAGGGACCCGCGTTCGTCACGGTGGTGGAGGCCGGGCTGCTGGCCAAGGCCGGGTTCAACTCGTGCGGCGTCGCCGTTGCGACCAACGCCCTGATCAGCGCCGACGATGTCGGCGAGGTCGGCGTGCCGTACCATGTGTGCCTGCGGGGACTTCTTGACGCCGAGAACCTGCCCGCCGCCCTCGCGACCCTGCAGCGGAGGAGCCGTGCGTCCTCGGCCAACTACATGCTGGCCGGCCGTGCCGGCCTCGCCGTCGACGTGGAGGCGCGGCCGGGGGGTCCATTCGGGTTGAGTCTCATAGAGCCGGTGGACGGGTTGTTGGTGCACGCCAATCACTTCGTCGGTACATCCGGCGTGATGGACGTCGGCGTGTGGTGGATGCCCGACAGCCCGTTCAGGCACATGCGTGCACGCACGCTGTTGCGCGAGCAGGGCCTCGTGACCGTGGAGGGCCTTCAGGCCGTCTTCAGCGATCACGCCAACCACCCCGTTGGTGTCTGCGCCCACGCGGACCCTCGCGATAAGCCGATGGAGCAAGGGGAGACGACGGCCTCGCTCATCATGGACCTCGACGAGCAGGTGCTCTGGCTGGCTGACGGGAACCCCTGCACGGCGGCATATCGAAAACTGGACTACGCCGGGTTCTTCGGGTCCGGCGCGTCGTGAGTAGCCGAGGCCGCGACGGCGCTGGGACCCCCGGCAGCCTCTGGCCGGAAGGCGTCGACTGCGCCGTCGCCCTCACGTTCGACTTCGACGCGGAGGAGGTCTGGCTCGCCGACGACCCCGGCAACGCCTCCCGCCCGGGGGCGCTCTCCCAGGGCCGGTACGGCGCCAAGGTCGCGGTCCCGCTGATCCTCGACATGCTCGCCGACCATCTCGTCCCGGCGACCTTCTTCATACCGGGGCGGGTCGCGGAGAGCTACCCCGAGAGGGTGCGCGAGATTGTCGCGGCGGGGCACGAGGTGGGGCATCACGGCTACACGCACGTGTCGCCCACCGCTCTCGGTCCCGCCGCAGAAGAGGAGGAGCTGCTCAGAGGTACGGAGGCGCTGGAGCGCCTCGCCCCGGCGGTGAGGGGGTACAGGTCGCCATCCTGGGAGTTCAGCGACCGCACGCTCGGGCTTCTCGAGCGTCACGGGTTCGCTTATTCGTCGAATTTCATGGACGACATCCGCCCGTACACGCACGAGGGGAGCTCGATCGTCGAGCTGCCGGTGCACTGGATCCTCGACGACGCCGCGCACTTCTGGTTCGCCGAGGACTCTTGGACCAAACAGATGGCGACGATCGCCCGGGTCGAGGAGCTCTGGACGGCTGAGTTCGAGGGTATCCGCAAGCTGGGCGGGTGCTGCGTATTCACCATGCACCCCCAGTTCATCGGCCGACCGGGCCGCCTGCCGCTCCTCGAGCGGTTGATCGCGCTGGTGCGCCGTACGCCCCGTGTGTGGCTCGCCCGGGCCGGCGAGATCGCTGATGCGGCGCGCGCCGCCGGCGAAGCCCCGCGATGAGCGACGCCATCCGTTCCGGTGAGACCGGCTCTGGGCGCCCGGTCCTCCGCGACGCCGTGCGCGAACGGCTGGCCCCGGTCCCCGAGCAGGCGGTGTCGTACGCGGTCGCCATGAGCGACGGCGTCCGTCTGGCGACGGACGTCTACTTGCCGACGGGGCCGGGACCGTTCCCCACCGTCCTTGTGCGGCTTCCCTACGACAAGGCTGGGCCGCTCGCGTACATGCCGTTCGTCGCCGAGTATCTGAGCGCGCGCGGTTACGCGGTCGTCCTCCAGGACGTGCGCGGCAAGATCAGGTCCGAGGGCGACACCGTCGCCTTCGTCCACGAGATGCGCGACGGGTACGACACCATCGACTGGGTCGCCGCACAGTCCTGGTGTGACGGCGCGGTCGGCATGTACGGCGACTCGTACTACGGGTTCACGCAGTGGGCCGCGGCTGCCTCCGGGCACTCTGCCCTCCGGTGCATCGTACCGCGCCTCACGGGCTCCGACGTGGGTGCCGTTTGGATGTATCCGGGCGATGTCTTCCGCCTTGCCACCATGGCCTGGTGGGGGGCGTACACGTGGGTCGACCGCTACCTCTACGACGTCGCCTGCGACTGGGGCGTGCGGCCGTTCGCCGACCTCGTGCCCGCGTGGCTCGACGGCGCCCGATCGCCCAGCCTCGACCGATGGACGCGCCTGACGAGGCGGTCGCGCTTCTGGTGGAGCTTCTATGGGGGGCGCCGCCCCGCGGCTGACCTCGAGATACCGTCGCTGAACGTCGGGGGCTGGTGGGACGTGTTCCATCGCGGAGCCGTGCGCGACTGGGCGGCGGCTCGCCGTCGCGCCGCCGCACCGCAGCACTTGCTGCTGGACGCGATCGACCACTACGACGACCAGTTGCTTGCGGACGGCGCGACCCACCCCGACATATACGCCAGCCCCGACGCCACCCGCGCCTTCGTCTCGCGCCCACTGGGGCCCGCCACAGCGTTCCTCGACCGCTACCTGAAGGGTGGAGCGACGCAGGATCTGCCACGCGTCAGGTGGTTTCTGACCGGCGTCGGATGGCGTGAGGCGGATGCGTGGCCACCGCCGGAGGCGTCACGCCTGGTCCTCCATCTCGGCGCCTTGAGTCGCGCTGGTGGGTCGCCGCCGGGAGGCACGCTCTCTGCCACACCGGCGTCGATGCCCGGTACGGTGGACTGGGCCCACGATCCCAAGGATCCGGTGCCGAGCCTGGAGGAAGAGGAGTGGCGGCCCCTGCTCGCGCTGCCCGACGAGCGGGCGGTCGAGGTCCGTGACGACGTGCTGGTCTTCACCGGGGAGCCGCTCACGGGCCCCCTGGATCTCGCCGGCCCGGTCAGCGGACGGTTCACGGTGGCCTCGTCCGCCCCCGAGCTCGACGTCGTGGTGAAGCTGGTCGACGTCTTCGCGGCGGGCCGTGCCCGCCGCATCGCGGAGGGCGCGCGGCGCGTGCACAGCGGGGGGCGAGAAGTGACCGCCTCGGTCGACATGGGCCATGCCGGTTACCGACTCGAGGCCGGTCACCGGCTCAGGGTAGAGGTCGCCTCATCGGCCTTCCCCCGCTACCTGCCCTACCCAGGCCTCCAGGTCGATCCATGGATGGATGAGCGCACTCGAGCCAACCGGCAGACGTTGGTGGCGAGCGGGACGCGTCCCTCCGCGGTGCAGCTGTGGGTCCTTCCGGCTTCGTGAGGCGCGGCGCGTGAACAGGCCGCCGGACGGTCGTCCGCTCGTCGCCCATGGCCGGTCGGCTCTGCGCCGCGATGCCCTGCGGATCGCTCGTGCGGGCATTGCGGCCGCGGACCCGGCGCGCGCCCTGCGCGAGCAGGTGGCGGTGGCCGCCGACGAGCTCGACGTCGCCGGCCACCGCCACCCGCTCGCGGGAC
>CAZTMO010000068.1:0-8859 GCA_964615105.1 uncultured Thermoleophilia bacterium | reverse complement strand
TCGACGAGGACTTCACGCTCGAGACCACGCCCGGAGACTGAGCGGGAGGCGCCGGACGCCGCGGGGGGCGTATCCGCCCCGGCGCCGCACGTTTCGCGCCGGCGCACGACGGATACGGTCGATGGGTGTCCAGGCATCTGGGGAAGGAGTGTCCGTGCCCAAGCAGCCGACCAAGAAGACCGCGCGCAAGCCCGCCGCCGAAAGCGCGCCGCCAAGACCCCGCCAAGTGAGCAAGACGCAGCTCATCGACCTCCTCAACAGAGACCTCGCCAAGGAGTACTCGGCGCTCATCCAGTACGTGCAGCACGCGGCGGTGATGACGGGTCCGGAGTACGACTCGATCGCCGCGGAGCTCGTGGTGCACTCCAACGAAGAGCATCAGCACGCGATCACGCTGGCGAACCAGATCGACTTTCTCGGCGGCGTGCCCGCCGTCGACGTGGGCGCGATCCACGTCTCGCCCGAGGCCAAGACGATGCTCGAGCAGGACCTCGACGGCGAGCTCGACGCCATCTGGCGCTACCGCGAACGCATCGCGCAGGCCGAGATGCTCCAGGAGTACGGCCTGCGCCGCGCCCTGGAGGACATCCTGATCATCGAGGAGGAGCACGCCCGCGACCTGCAGAGCGCGCTGAACCGGTAGGGCGACGGCGACGCGCGGGGAGGCGGCTACGCGTCGCCCACCCGGTAGGCGCGCGCCTGCACCTCGTACATGCGTGCGTACTCGCCCTCGAGCGCCATGAGCTCGGCGTGAGTCCCGCTCTCGACGATGCGCCCCTCGTCGAGAATGTGGATGCGGTCAGCGCTCCGCACGGTCGAAAAACGGTGGCTGATGAGCACCACGGCACGTCCGCGGGCCAACTCGCGGATGTGTTCGAAGACCCTCCACTCAGCGAGCGGGTCGAGAGCGCTCGTCGGCTCGTCGAACACAAGCACGTCGGCATCGCGCACGAAGGCGCGCGCCAGAGCGACCTTCTGCCATTCGCCGATCGAGATCTCCTCGCCGTCCTCGAACCACTTGCCGAGCATCGTGTCGTAGCCCGCCCTCAGACCCTCGATGACCTCGTGCGCGTCCGCCTCGCGAGCGGCGCGCTCGACCGCGGGGTCATCCTCGGCGAGGGCGACGTTCCCCATCCAGATGTTCTGGCGCGCCGTGAGTTGATAGCGGGCGAAGTCCTGGAAGATGACGCTCATCGTCCTGCGCAGCTCGATCGACGAGAGCTCGCGCAGATCGACCCCGTCGTAGGTGACACGACCTCCCTGGGGGTCGTAGAGGCGACAGAGGAGCTTGACGAGCGTCGTCTTGCCGGACCCGTTCGGACCGACCAGCGCCGTGACCTCCCCGGGGCGAATGTGGAGGTCGACATCGGCGAGCGCCGTGCGTTCGGTGTCGGGATACCGGAAGTCGACGCCCTCGAACACGATCCCCGCACGCATGGGCCGCGGCAGCGGTCGCGGTCGCCGGGAGTCGACGACGCGCGGCTCGAGCTGCATGAACTCGTGGTAGTAGGTGAGGAACAGGTTGTCCTCGTACAGTCCGGCCACCCCGCCGAGCGCGCTCTGCAGGGCAGTGAGGCCAGTGTTGAAGGCGTAGTAGATCGTCATCATCTTGCTGAGCGGGATCGCACCGTCGATGGTCTTCCAGGCGATGTACGCGAAGGTGCCGAACACCGCCAGCGTGGCCACCGCCTGACTGAGAAGGTCGGCGAGTGAGCGCCGGGCGGCGATGGCGAGACGCTGCCCGCGTAAGACGCCGCGGAGCAGGTGAAACCAGCTGCGAAGGGTGTCGCCGAGCCCGAAGAGGCGCAGCTCCTTGGCGTAGGTACCGTCGGTCAACAACCAGTGGAGGTACCACGAGCGGCGATCCTCCACGGTGCTGCGGCGCTGCCACTCGTACATGCGTCCCGAGTAACGAAAGCGCACGTACGCACTGGGCAGCGCCGCAGCTACCACGATCACGGCCAGGAGCCAATTGACGGTGAAGATGATGCCGATGACGCCGCCCAGCGTTATCGCGCTCTGCGCCACGAGCAGCAGGTCGCCGACGATCCGCGCCGGCCGGTACGGCGCCTCCTGCTGCGCGCGATGAAGGACGTCGTAGTAGCGCGAGTTCTCGTAGTACTCGAGGTCGACGGCGATCGACTTCGCGTGGATCAGATCGGAGATGTGGTCGGTGATCACCTGGCCCTGAGCCTCGGTGACGAGCGCCGAGACCGAGCGTGCGAGAGCCGACGCCAGACCGACGAGGCCCGCGACGAGGATCAGCCAGGCCACATGAGCGAACGCGGCCCGCTTGTCGGCGGCGTCCACCCCGCTCGCGACGGCAGCGACGATGTACCCCACAAGGTAGGCGGAGGCCAGGGGCAGCACGCCCTGGACGACGGCGAGCGCGGCCGAGACCGCCGTCCAGCCCGGCGTGACCGACCACACGAGGCGCAGCGTGCGTCCCAGATGGAGCACGCTGCGCACGGTGGACTGCGGCGATTCGTCGGTCAGGATCCGGCCTCCCCATGCTCGCCCGACTGCCCGGGCCTCGTCAGATGGTATCCGCCCCGCCTGTCGTGCGGAAGCCCGTGCCGCGCCGGCCGGACCGGGCGCGCCCCGCGGCGCGTCCGCGACAACGGACCGCGGCGACGCTACGATGGAACGGCGCACCTGCTGCCTAGGCCCGGGAGGACCGATGCGACTTACCGCGAGCTGGCTCAGCGACGACGAACGCCGACTCCTCATCGACGAGGCCTGCGGCCTGCTCGAGCGCACCGGCATGCGCTTCGGGGACGGGCGCGGCCTGTCGCTCCTCGCCGCGGCCGGCGCCGCGGTAGACCGCGAGGCCGGCGTCGCCCGCCTGCCGCGGGGCCTCGTCGAGGAGGCGCTTGCCAAGGCGCCGCGACATGCGCTTCTCGCCGGTGCGACGCCCACCGACGATGTCGTCCTTGACGGCGCCCGCTCGCACTTCGTGCCCTCGGGCGCCCCGACCCACGTCCTCGACATGGACACGGGCGAACACCGCCCGGGTACCCTCGAGGACCAGCGGCGATCGGCGATCGTCGCCGACGCTATGGCCGTCGTGGACGTCATGTGGATGCTGGTCGCCCCCACGGACGTACCCGAGGCGGAGGCCCTCTTCCGCGGCTACGCCACCGGGCTCTGCTGGTCGGACAAGCACCTCCAGGACGAGGTCAACGATCACCGCCAGGTCGAGACCCTCATGGGCATGATGGAGGTCGTCTGCGGTGGCCTCGACGAGTTCCGCCGCCGTCCCCGGGTGAGCGTCGTCTGCTGCACGTCGTCACCCTTGGGCATCGACCGTGACTTCCTCGACGCCAACCTCGAGATGGCCCGCTACGGCACGCCCATCCTCGTCTATCCCATGCCCATCGCCGGCGGTACCGCGCCGATCACCGTCGCCGGCACCGTCGCCATGAACGTCGCCGAGTTCCTCGGCGTCAACGCTGCGATCCAACTGGCCGCGCCGGGCACACCGGTCATGTTCGGCGCCGGAGCCAGCCTACTCGACATGAAGTCGGGCACGTTCTCGTTCGGCGCCCTCGAGACCGCCCTGATGGTCGCCGCCTGCGCCGAGGTCGCCCACGAGCTCGGCGTCCCCGTCCTCTGCCCCGGGCTCGGCACCGACGCGAAGTACGGCGGCATCCAGGCCGGCTACGAAAAGGCGCTCAAGGGGCTTGTGGCGGTGTCCGCCGGCGCCGACCTCGTGACCGGCGGCATCGGCCTCCTCAGCGGTGCCGGACTCATGAGCCTGCCCCAGATCGTCGTCGACGCCGAGATCGCCGAGATGATCCTCCGTCTCGTGCGCGGCGCCGAGGTATCGCCGGCGGCGATCATGGCCGAGGCGATCGACCGCGTGGGCTTCTCCGGCAGCTACCTGGGCGAGAAAGAGACCGCGCGGCGCCTGCGCGCCGGTGAGGTGTTCGTCCCCGAGATCGCGACGCGGCTCAGCATCGAGGGCTGGCGGGCGCGCGGGCGGACGGAGGCCGACGATGCAGCCGACCGCGTGCGCGCCATCCTCGCCGAGGCCGACGCGCGGGGACCGAAGCTCCCGGCCGACAAGGTCGACGCGCTCGAGACGATCATCGGCGAGGCGATGCGCGCCTCCTGAGCGGTACGCGCCCCGGTAACGAGAGGTCCCTACGTCCTGCCCGGCGCGACCGCGCGACGGTTCCGCCGCCACTCCGGCGCCCGCGACAAGAAGAGCGCGGCGCCGGCCAGACCGACGATGAGCAGCACGACGTAGGCCTCGCGCGGGCCGAGCGTGTCCATCGCCCAGCCCATGAACGCCGGGCCCATCGAGGCGCCCCCGTTCCAGACCACCGTCCAGACCCCCATGTAGCGGCCGCGCACCGCCTCGGGCGCGAAGTCGGCGACCTCGGCCGACGCCACCGGCGAGAGCAGCGACTCGCCCAGGCTCATGACGACCACGAGCAGGGCGAGCGAGGCCACGCCCGTGGCGAAGGCCGAGCCGCCGATGCCGATACCGAGCAGGGCGCTGGAGACGGAGAGCAGCACCATCCGGTTCTTCCACTTCGTGGCCCGCACGAGCGGGTACTGCACGAGCGCGACGACGAGAGCGTTCAAGGCGAGCAGCCATCCCCACGCGCTGTCGCCGAGGCCGATCTCGCCGGTCACGTAGACCGAGAAGATGGTCACGAACGTGCCGAACACGAACACCGGGAACAGGATCACCGCGAGAAAGACGAGGAAGCGGCGGTCGGCGAGCACAATGCGGAACCCGCGGCGCCCGCCGACCTCGGGCTCTTCTCGCGCCTCCAGCACCACCGGCCGGCTCTCGCGAACGGCGGCGACGACGAGCACGATCATCGTCGCGCAGCCGGCGGCCGCCGACAGGAAGAGGATCCGAAAGCTCACGCCCGCGCCCCGGGCGATGCCCGCCGACGCCGGCCCCAGCACGACCCCGAGGTTCATCGCCACGCGCGTGACGCTGAACGCCTCCTGCCGTTGGGCGGGCGCGAGGAGGTCGGCGATCATCGCGTTGCTTGCGGTCTGGAACAGCGGCCAGCCGAAAGCGCTCTCGGCCGCGACCAGCAGGGCGACCTGCCACACCTCGCGCACGAAGGCGAAGCCGACGAACCACACCGTGCCCATCACCAGCGACAGGACCATCATCGCGTGCCGGCCGAGCCTGTCGGTGAGTTGCCCGCCCCACACCTGGAACGGGATCATGAGCGCGGGGATCAGGCCGAACAGGAGCCCGATGACCGTCATGCGGATCCCGAGCACGTGGTTGAGGTAGATCGACTCGTAGGGGAACGCCAGCGAGGCCGCCGCCGTGTAGATGAAGATGCACAGCACGAGCAGCCAGAACTGACGGGGGTAGTCGAGGAGCTCGCGGACGAGCCGCTTCAGTCGGAGACGCACGTCGCCTATGCTACCGGACGCGGCGTTCGCGCGAACGGCGGACGCGGGAGGGGGCGCGGCCGAGCCGCGCCCCCTCCCGCGTCACGGACGAGCTCAGTCGGCGGAAAGGTCGACCACGCCGACCTCGAGGCCTACCGCCCGCATCTCGGCGATGTAGGCCTGGGGATCGAGCAACTCGGGCGGAACGACCCCGCGCCGGGTGATCGCTCCGCGGGCGAAGAGACGGACGGCGCAGGCGGCCGAGGCTCCGGTCTGCCAGCCGGTGCCCTGCGCCCCCCAGCGCTCCCATGCGTCGTCGTGCGACGTCGTCTGGTACATGAAGCGCCGCGCCGGCTTGCCGGCGAGAGTCCCCTCGCACAGCGTGCCCACGCAGACCGAGCCGTGGATCTTGCCGGCGAGCTCGGCCGGCTGCGGCAGGCGCGAGGCGACGAACCGGATCGGCGAGAACGTGGCGCCCTCGAAGTCGACCGGATCGCGCTGGTTCAGCCCCAGGAAGCGAAAGACGCGCAGCGCCTCGACGAAGCGGTCGTCGAGCGCGATGAAGAAGATCGCGTCGCGCAGCCCCTTGCCCTGCAGGAACTGGGGCATGAGCTGCGCCTCCTCGTGGTCGACGTTCCAGAGGCGCATCCGTCCCACCGGGGCGGGGAACTCGAACTCGCGCGACACCGACAACGCTTCATTGCGCGTCTCTTTGCCGTCGCGGAAGACGCACGGCGGCAGCAGGCACTCCTCGATCATCGTCTCGGGCGAGAACGAGCAGGCGAACTCGTAGCCGTCGACGGTCCCGTTGTCGCCGTCGAGAACGGTCAGGGCGTCGACGGTGTCGAACTCGTCGTGCAGGGCGCGCGCGAAGACGTCGCTGGCGCCGGGATCGATGCCGAACGAGACGAGAGCCGTCAGGCCTCGCTTCTTGAACTCGCCGTCAAGGGCGAGTTGCTCGTCGAGGTCGGCCGTCCCGGTGATCTCGCGTGGGCCGCCCGTCCCCATGTCGAGGTAGTTGACGCCCGCTTCGAGACAGGCCTCCATCACGGGGAGGTCCCAGGCGGTGGCGAGCGCGTTGAGGACGAAGTCCGTGCCTCGCGCGGCGCGGACGAGAGCCGCCCGGTCGGAGGCGTCGAGGACGAGACACTCGGCCTTGCCCTGCGGCAGCTTCGCCGCGACCGTGCGCACGCGCTCCTCGTCGACGTCGGCCAGTACCACGGCCGACACTGCCGGTTCCTGCGCGGCGACACGGGCGTTTATCTCGCCGACCGCGCCGACGCCGAGTTGCAGGACCTTCATGGTCTCACCCTTTCGAGGTTCGGCCATCGCCGGCTTGACCCGCTTCAGGTCGTCAACGATGGCGGTAAGAATCGTTCGTATTCTCTCAAGACGTTGCGCCGATTTCCAGCCTACATTCGTCCTCGAACCTCATCAGTCGCAGACATAGAACTTACTCATCGTTGACTGTGTGACAAGATTGAGCTAGGTTGGCGCCGTGTATCTGAGCGTGCAACAGGCCGCGCGCCGTCTCGGCGTCTCCCCGGTCACCGTCCGGCGCTGGACGGCCACCGGCTTTCTGCCCTGCACGCGCACCGCGGGTGGTCACCGGCGCATCGACGAGCACGAGATCGACGATCTCGCGAGGGCGATCGGCGACTCGAACCACCTCGCCGCGCAACTCGCCCGCGAGCGCGAGCTCGACGTCCTCGTCGACACCTCCGTCGCGCTGGCCAGCAAGCTCGACGTCACCGAGTTGCTGGAGGAGATCGCGCGCCGCATGACCGCTCTTCTCGACTGCCACTTCTGCGCGATCTCGGAGCTGGACCAGCGAGCCGACATCGTCTACGTGCTCGCCGACTACGACCATTCCGGCCGGCGCCTGCCCGACCCCGGACCTTACAGGCTGAACGAGTACCCCCTCACGAGACGCGTCCTCGAGGAGCGCGTCACCGTCGTCGTCAACGTCGACGACCCGCACGTCGACCAGGCCGAGGCCGCCGTGCTTCGCCGCGACGGCGACAAGAGCCTCCTGATGGCGCCGCTCGTCTACCGAGACCGCGTCATCGGCCTGCTCGAGATCGTCGACCAGATGCGCGCCCGCCACTACTCGCGCCAGGAGCTGCGCCTCTGCCGGGCGATCGCCGGGCAGGCGGCGGCGGCGCTCCACAACGCCAAGCTGTTTGCCCAGCAGACGCGCAGCGACCACGACATCTCGCGACTGCGCGACAGCCTGCGCAGCCTCACGGCCAGCGTCCCGGCGATGGCCGCCGCCGAACACGACGCGGTCCTCGCCGAGATCGCCCGCGCCGCCTGCGCCGCCCTCGAAGCCGTCTCCTGCGTCGCCACCGTGCGCGGCACGAGCGCCGGCGCGTTCGGGGACGCGGCGGCGCTCGCAGACGGCGACGAGCGCGGGACGAAGGCCACGCTGGTCGTGGCCCGCGATCCTTCGGGAGCGTCGGACCTGACGCTCGCCGTGACGCTGGCCGAGCCGCCCAGCGAAGGCCAGGCCGAGCTGCTCGACCTCGTCGCCGCCGGCGGCGGCGCGTTGCTCGCCCGCGAAGGCCCCGGGGGTGCCGCCCAGACCGCCACCCCTCGCTGACGCGAGACCGCCAAACTTTCACGGCCAGCGCCCACGGACACCGTCGTATGGCGCTCGCATGCAGGGACAACGAGCCACGTGATCGGCCCGAAGAACTGCGCGCGTCATCGAACGAGAACTTCCTCGCAGTCGACTTGACTGGCGGCGGCCGCTACCTTCCCGGCGTGTTCTTGAGCGTGCAGCATGCGGCCCGGCGCCGCAGGCGACGGAGACCGAGCCGGCGCACGAGTGCTGAGACTCACGCGCGGCTTCGCCGCGTCCCGGCCGCCTGCTATGCTCGCCGGGTGCCCGCTTCTGCGCTGAGCTTCGTCGTCGTCGACACCGAGACGACCGGTCTCGACCCGGCGCGCGACCGCGTCATCGACCTCGGGGCCGTGCGCCTCGACGCACGCCTCGAGGAGACCGACCGCTTCGACACGCTCGTGCGCGCCGACGTGCCCGTCCCCTTGGCGATCAGCCGCATGACGGGTATCGACGACGACGCCCTCGCCGGCGCTCCTGGTTTCGCCGACGTCCACGAGGCCTTCTCCCGTTTCGCCCGGGGTGCGCTCCTCGTCGGCCACAACGTGATCTTCGACCGCTCGCACCTCGAGGCCGGCGCGCGACGCGCCGGCCTTCGCCCGCTCGCCGGCGACTGGTTCGACACCCTCGAAGCGGCTCTGCTCCTCTTTCCCGAGTTCGACCGCCACGCGCTGCCGGTGCTCGCCCAAGAGCTCGGCATCGAGCGTGCCAGTCACCGCGCCCTGCCCGACGCCCTCACGACGGCCGCGCTGCTGCGCCGCCTCGCAGCCCGGGCCGCTGGCCTGGCCGCCGCGGAGCGCTCCCTGCTCGAGGCCGTTCGCTGGTCGCCGCTGCCCGTGCTCGACGCAGTCGGCGCCGAGCCC